>JALYIG010000264.1 GCA_030775885.1 Acidobacteriota bacterium
GGAGATCGATGGCAAGGTGCTGATCAACGATTTCGGGCCGCATGATGAATTGGTGGTTGGGACGTTCTATCGCGCGGAGATTACTGAGTCGCACGAGTACGATGTGGTGGCTCGGATCATCGAATAAATCGTAGCCAAACATCCGGTGCGAACATGTAGAATTCCGCATGCCGCCACGAGGACTGCAGGATCGCGCCGATATTACGGGCCTTCGGGGGGTGTCCGTCTTTCTTGTTGTCCTCTTTCATCTGGGGACACGCTTTAAGGGCGGCTTTGTCGGGGTCGACGTATTTTTTGTTATCTCTGGCTACTTGATCAGCTCCGTCATTCTCGGCGAGCTTAGCACTGGGACATTTTCCTTCTTCAATTTTTATGAGCGACGTGTCCGCCGCATTTTGCCCGCATTCTTTGCCATGTTGATATTGACGTCCGCGCTCGGTTGGCGTTACCTGACGCCGGCAGAATTGGAGGCGTACGGACGCTCGCAGCTTGCTGCACTGTTCTGTGTGTCCAATGTCTTCTTTCACGATCAGGCGGGATACTTTGCTTCGCCGAGCACGCTGACACCTCTCCTCCACACCTGGTCGTTAGGAGTTGAGGAGCAGTTCTACCTCGTTTTTCCGGTCCTGATTGTTGCTGTCTACCAGCTTTACCGGCGGATGCTGACTCCTGTGCTGTGCTTGGTGGCGGCGGTGTCATTGGCTGCGGCAGCCGTCACTATCAACCATGATGCGAATAGCGCTTTCTTTTACGCTCCACTGCGCGCGTGGGAGTTTCTGGTCGGCGCTCTTTTGGCTTGCGACTGTCTGCCAAAAATCTATGGAGTAATCAGCCGCAACCTTCTATCCTTCGCAGGCCTGATGCTGATCCTTGGTGCCGCACTGCGCTATGACGGCGGTAATCTTTTTCCTGGCGTTGCCGCGCTGGTGCCTTGTGTGGGCGCCGCGATGATCATCGCTGCGGGTGAGACTGGGTCTTCGTTAGTTGGCGCGATGCTGTCGCTGCGTCCCGTGGTGTTTCTTGGACTCATCTCGTACTCCATTTATCTATTGCATTGGCCACTGTTGGTTTTTCAGAGAACTGACAGGATTCTTTTCGCTCAAGCCGAATTTACGACTGTGACAAGAATTTTCTTCCTTATGCTCGTCGTCGTGATCGCCACGCTCTCGTGGGTGTTCCTTGAGCAGCCGATTCGACGCGGCCGATTCCGTCCGCCGCCGCGGGTTCTGATGTCTGTCGCAGCGTCGGTGATGTTCCTGTTGGTCGTCACATCTGCGGCGCTAGCGCATCGCACGGAATTCCGGAACGCTTTCCGCTGGTTGCGCAGCGGGTGGGCGAGTTCACCAACTACGATCGGCGCGCTTCCACGCGAGACGGACTTTGTTACCTGCAGCCTACCGCAGCTTTTGCGGACTTCCATTCCGATCCTTGCCTGCTGCAGCATCCTGGCCGCAAGTCGATTCTGCTTGCGGGCGACAGCCATGCAGCGGCACTTTATCCGGGGCTTGCCGAAGTCTTCAAAGAGGATGACATTCTGCAGGCCAATGTCTCGTCGTGCAGGCCGGCGCTGTTGGAGCCTGCGGGAAGTGCCAGGATATGCGGCGATCTCAATTCGTTCCTCTTCGGCAGCTACTTGCCGACACATCACGTCGATGCTCTGCTGCTTGCCGCGAAGTGGTCGGAGAGCGACTTCGGCTCGTTGACACAGACGATTCAATTTGCCCACGATCACGGCATTCACGTGATCCTTGTCGGGCCGGGCATTGAGTTCGATCAGGGTTTACCGCGTATTTTGGCTGTAACGCTCCGCAGCGGCGATGTCCAGCAGGCAGCGACTCACCGCGAACGGGGGCCGGAAATTCTTGATGCCGAGATGGCGTCGCTGGCGGCTACGCAATGGCGCGTTCCCTATATTTCCATCTATCAATATCTTTGTACGCCTGCTTGTCCTCTGTATGCGGCTCCGGATGTGCCTCTACTGTTCGACTCGCATCACTTCACTGCGGCGGGGGCGACCTTGATGGCGAGGGCGATGTTTGCGCATCGACTGCCGTAGAAGGCTCACGGGGTGACGGCCGTCGACGGCGGCTTTCGGGGCGCGTGGTCAGCGTGAAGAGGAGTCGTGGCCCAACAGAGGTCTCCGCTACGGGGAAACTGTCAGGGTGAGGCCGTGGATGGCGCGGACGATGACTTGGGTTCCGGCGGGGATGGGTGCGGAATCGGACGTGAGGGTGGCTTGCCAGATTTCGCCGCGGACTTGTACCTGGCCGGTGGGGGCCAGAGGCGTCATGGCGATCGCAGAGTGGCCGAGCATGGCGTCGGCTCCTGTGAGGCGTTTGGAGCGGCGTGCTTTGAGGGCGATCCATGCGAGGCCGAAGGTGATGAGGCCGAAGCCGACGCCTGCTCCGGCGGCTACTCCGAAGTGAACACGCATCTCGGGCGTAGGGCCGTCGACCAGGGTGGCGAGGCCGAAGACGAGGCACGCGACGCCAACGATTCCGAGGACTCCGTGGCTGGCGAACTTGGCTTCGAGCACCATGAGGGCGAGCGCGGCGAAGAGCAGCAGGATTGCAGTGTGTTGGATCGGCAGAAGGTTGAGGCCGAAGATTGCGAGCAGCACCATCAGCGTGCCCAGTGCGCCGGGGACGATGGTGCCGGGCACGTTGAATTCGAGGTAGATGAGCAGTCCGCCGCACATGAGCAGGAGGACGTCGAGGTCGGGGCTGGTGAGGCGGGTGAGGAGGCGCTCGCGGACCGACGGCGGCATGGGTTCGATCTGCGCGTGAGCGAGGTGGAGGGTGGTGGAGGAGCCGTTGAAGCGCTTGATGCTGCGGCCGTCGAGCGCCGCGATAAGGGCGTTGTCGTCAGGGGCGACGAGATCGATAAGGTGGAGTTTGAGGGCTTCGGATTCGGAGTAGGACTTAGAATTGCGGACGGCGTCTTCGGCGGCGGCTGAGTCGCGGCCGCGAACGGTGGTGTAGGAGCGCAGGAAGGCGGCGGCATCATTCTCAATCTTTTCCTTGAGGACTGGGTCCATCGTCCGGCCTTCGAGGATGGGATGAGCGGCACCTGCGTTGGTTCCGGGAGCCATGGCGGCGATGTCGGCGGACTCGAGCAGGAAGAAGCCGGCAGATCCGGCGCGGCTGCCGGAGGGCTCGATGAAGAGGATGACGGGGACGGGTGAGGCTTCGATGTCGGCGACCATCTGGCGCGTGGATTCGAGCAGGCCGCCGGGAGTGCCCATCGAGATGAGGACGGCGGAGGCGTGGCGGGAGGCGGCGGAGTCCAGGCCGCGCTTGAGGTACTCGGCGGTGATGGGCTGGATGGTGTCGTGGATAGTGAGTTTGACGACGACGGGGGACTCGGCGGTGGCCGGGGCGGCGAACGTGGATGCAGCGAATAATGCGATGGCGAGAATTGCGCGAAGACGGGACAAGGGGAAACCTCTGCGGTTTGAGGCCGCGCTTTAACCATACGGCAGAGGGAGGAGCGTTGGTGGGCCGGCGGACGGCTGAACCCTTAATGCAAGATATAATTGGGCACCGTTGACGTGAAGTCCATTGAGCTGGTGGATTTGAAGGAGAAATCTTGCAGCGTGTCCGTCTAGTTGTGCCGGTCTATAACGATTGGACATCCTTTAGCATTTTGCTCGGAGAGTTAGATAAAGAGGCTGCAAGCCTGCCCTTTCGAATCTTCGTCAGTGCGATCGACGACGGTTCCAGTGAAGCATCGGAGCCTGAGTTATCCGGCTGTCGCCCTCCAGTGAATTTGGAAGGAGTCGAAATTGTCCACCTCCTGGTGAATCTTGGCCACCAGCGCGCCATCGCTGTCGGGCTTTGTCTCGCAGTCGATGATGCCGACTCGGATGCAGTTCTAGTTATGGATGCGGACGGAGAAGACCCGCCGCACACCATTAAGATGCTCACGGAAACGGCTGCGCGGAGGAGTGATTTTTGTATCGTTGCGCGCCGTAGACGACGCGAAGAAACGCTCGTGTTCAAGACCGGATATAGAGTCTATAAATTCGTCTTCAAGTTGTTTACCGGCAAGACCATAGACTTCGGCAACTTCTCGCTTTTTTCGATCGGATATGCCCGTCGTCTGGTTATTGTGTCGGAACTCTGGAATAACTTACCGGCTGCAGTTTTGCACTCTCGTCTTCCTATAACGCCAATCGCAGTCGATCGGGGCCGGCGCTATGCAGGCCAATCGAAGATGAATATGACTTCGCTCATCATGCATGGACTCAGCGGCATCTCCGTTTACGCGGATACGATCTTCGTCCGTCTTCTCTTGCTCTCACTTTTTCTCGCAGTGGTCAGCGTGATAATTGTGAGTACTCTACTGGTTTTGCGTATCTTCTTTCCTGCCCATGCTACCCCGGGTTGGGCAACTACGATTTCTTTCGGTCTCATTATCATCATCCTGCAGATACTCTTTACAGCACTTTCTTCCGCCCTGACGCTACTGAACAGTCGAGTACAAAAACTCGTTCAACCGATCGCGGATTTTCGTAGCTTCATCGGCCATCGTAGTTTGCTCTGGGGACAAAGGTTCTCCAGTCCCAGGGCGTCCGCACTGGAGCCGTAGTAGGTATCACTTTTCGAGGTTTTCATTCCCGCTCAGATACGATTTGCCATGAAGCTTAAGAGTTTCTTTCTGCCACCAGCCCTATTCTGTGCATTGGCGTTTGTGTTTTGCATCTCGGTATCTCATCCCTCCCTTGAAATGGGGAGCAACGATGATTGGTCCTACGCTTTTAGCGCCCGCGTCTTAGCTGGCACCGGCCACATCGTATACAACGGCTGGGCCACCGTGATTCTCGGCTGGCAACTTTACTGGGGTGCCCTGTTTATCAAGATTTTCGGCTTCTCCTTCTTCATTCTTCGCATCTCTACATCGATCCTTGCAATAGTCTCCCTCGCGCTGCTGCAGCGTATTTTCGTCCGGCTTGGGATCAATACCTGGAATAGCACGATTGCTACACTCTCGGTGGCATTCTCGCCTGTCTTCTTCGTCCTCGGCTTCAGCTTTATGTCCGATATACCTGGACTGTTTTGCCTGCTCGTTTGTCTGTATCTCTGCATTCGCGCGCTTCAGTCCAGCAGCGCTCGGGAGAGCATCTACTGGCTTGCGGTCGCCGCGCTGTCAAATGTGGTGCTCGGCACCGTACGCCAAAGCTCGTGGCTAGGCGCGCTTGTTCTGGTCCCTTCGGCTGCCTGGTGTCTTCGTCGCAGACGCGGCGTGCCGATCGCGGGAGTCGCGCTTTGGTGCGTCAGCGCATTGTTGATCGCGTTCTGCATGCACTGGTTCAAAACGCAGCCGTATTCGATTGAGGAAAAACTTTTCGCCTCATCGGATGGGGCGACGATGCAACGCGCATTTGGCGAATGTGTGCGCAGCCTTTTCTCCATCTGTTTTTTCTTGCTGCCAGTATTCATCGCATTCATTGCTCGTTTCCCTTTTCATCTCCGCATGGCGCGTGTTATGGCCATTGGGACTGCCGCAGGTCTTCTGCTAGGGGTCAAACTGCATACGGTTGACTGGCGTCAGGGTTTGTCCTGGCCCTTCACTATGAACGCGTTCACGGAAAAGGGATTCAATGATTTTCAGGCAGCCCTAGGTGAGCGAGCCAGCATATTTGACTTTCCGGAAAGAACCGCACTTACTCTTGTGATATTCGTATCGCTAACTTCTGTGGTCGTTTGCCTCTGGAATGCTGGCCGTTTGAATGCGATCACTCCAGAAGGCAAGGGCGTGTCGGATTCCCCGCCCGAGAGCGTGAGCTGGTCCACACTGGTCGTGCTGTTGGCTCCTTTTTCCGTGATTTATCTCTTCTTGCTGGTGACGAGGATCTATCTGTGGGATCGATATCTGCTTCCTCTGCTGCCTGTCGTTCTGATCTTTCTACTGCGCTTTTTTCAAGAGAAGCTCGCGCGCCGATTGCATGGTGTGACCTTGGCAGCTCTCTTGATGTTCGCGATATTCGATACCGCCGCTCTTCACGACTATTTCTCGCAGGGTCGAGCCCGTCTGCAAGCTGCCTCGCAACTGCAGGCTTTGGGCGTTCCCCGCAGGGAAATCAATGCCGGCTTTGAATATATCGGGTGGACGCAATTGGAACTTACTGGCTACGTCAATGACAAGCGCCTGCATAATCCGCCTGGGGCGTACCAACCGTGGGTCAGGCCGGCAAACCTAAGGCAAGAATGTGAATTATTCTTTTCCGACCGAACGCCTGCCGTGGTTGGCCGCTATGCCGTTTCTTACAGTCCCACTCCTTGTCTCACTTCTGTAGAGGGTGCGCCACCTGTCCACTACAAAACGTGGCTCAGGCCACACGACCAGGCAATCTATACGGGAATCCTGCTGCCTTAGAGTTACGTGGCGTGGGGCAGGGTGGCAGAATTTCTAGTATCCACGCGGCGAAGACGGTTAGGGCGGTCGAACACTTGGTCTAGTTTTCGATCAGGACGTCTGTGATGCTGTAGGGTGGCACGGTCACGGTGAATTCGGCACCTAAGTCTTTGATCTCGGACGGGACGGTCGGCAAACCGGCTTTCTGTTGCGTGATGCCGTAGTCGAAGCGCTTGCCCTTGGCCCCGACCGGCCCGCCAGCGATGCTGACCTTGGCGGTGATAGCGTTCTGCGGATCTTTGTTGATGAGCATGATCGCGGTGAAGCCATCGCGGCGTTTGGTGGCGTGGACGGCGAGCTTGGGCGTGTTGGAAGCCGCGTCGACGAGGATATCGCCCGGGGCATGAGCGATGATGTGGAACATCTGAAGGCTGGAGTAGACGGCACCGAACTTCTTGCGGTCGTTCGACATCATGGCATCGCTGTACATGTCGGACCAACTGACGTTGACGCTGCCGGACTCAACGAGCAGAGCATAGGTGTCCGCGGCCCAGAGTCCGATGGAGATGGGCCGCTCAACTTTGGCCCAGCTGATTGCGGCCGCCGGAGCGAAGGCGATGCGAGGGATGTGGCCAGCGGGGCAGCTTGTCTTGTAGTCGTAGAGGACGCCGCTCAAGATGCCGTTCAACTGGCCGCGTGCGGAGTTGAGCAGGTCTTCCTCGTTGAGAGTTTTGTAGTCGGGCGGGAGTGTGCCGCCGGTGGTCCATTCAAGGGAGACGAAGTCCAGGTCTTTGCAGGCCTTCTTGAGGACGGACGTGTTCCAGTCTGAGGCCCAGGACATCATGTCGGGCGGGGTGGCAAGGGCGGCGCCGATCTGGATGGTGGGGTCGACTGCCTTCATGGCCGCGGCGAACTCTGTGAGTTTGGCACCATAGAAGGCGGGCGAGAGGTTGGCATCTTTTCTGAGTTTGGCGAAATCTTTGACGGCGTTGGGTGCGGGGCCGTGAAGGTCGGGCTCGCCGGTGTGGTCGCCGCCGTAGTAGCCGTTTCTGTAGACCTCGTCGCCGACCTGCCAGAGCTTGATCTTGATCGGACTGGTGTGTCCGATGCGGAGGAAGTTCATGCCGTCGTCGGCGGCGAGCGGTGCCTGGGCGCGGATGGAGGCCCAGTAGCCAACCGTCTGCCAGTCGTGGCCGGTGGAGTCTTTGCCGATGGCCTTGGAGTCGGAAGGGTCACCGTTGGCATAGGCGACCCAGGCGGCTGCTTCGGCAGGCTCTCCGCCGCCGGTGCTCTGCTCGTTGCTGCCGTAATTGACCACCACGAAGGCGGTGCCCATCTTGTCAGCGACGGTGGCGATGGTACCGAAGTTGCTGCCGGGGGCCAAATATATGGGGTCGAAGCCTTTGTACTTCGAGGCGGTGTTGGTCGACCAGTGGTAGAGATCGGCGGCGGTGTGATTGCCGGGGAAGCGCACGGTCGAGATTCCGGCGACCTTCAGGTAGGAAGCAGTCGCCAGGTTGAAGGTGTTGCCGTCGGACATGATTGCCGGCACGCCGACGGAGGTGCTGGTGAGGATGTTCAACTCCTTGGCCAAGTTGACGGTGACCTTCGCGTTGGTCTGGGCCGCAGCCATACCGCCAGCGCAGAGTGCGACCACGAAACTGAGGCACATCTGCCGGCAAGTGGCTGTAGTGAGGGCGAACAGCGCTGCCGCAGTGAACTTCGAGATGCGCCTGGGCGAGGCAGAGAGGCAGGGAGAGCGGGAAGTCATCATGGGAGAGTTTAAGGATTCCGATATCTATAAATTTGCGGAGGAGAGTACCGCTCTGCGCCAGCAATGGTAATCGATATCATTGCGGCAAATACATGCAATTCGCAGTGCGGGCGCGTCGAGGCGCGGCTGGGTGGGATAATTCCTGCGCCGGACGGCACGACGGATTCAGCGGAGCCGACGCGGAGGCTGAAGGATGCGCTGCGCGAGCTCAAGTAGGCGCTTCCAGTCGTTGCCGATGCGTGATGCTGGTCTAACTCAGGTGTCGAATTGGCTGCAACATGGGTTCCCTTGGGTATCTGATTTCTGCATAATCCTCGAAACGAATCACTTACCGGTTTCTGAATTTTGCAAAATCCTAAAAACAAACGGGATAATTCGCACCTTCCGGTTTTTGGTTGGTGAGGATTGGGGGTGGGGTGGGCGTCATGCGAAGCCCACTCATGCGCGATGAGACTGCGCATGAATGGGGCACAAGATGGTGGGCGGGGCCACCGCATCAGGCTTGGTGTTCCGCGAAAGTGATATTCACCGCGCGCCCACCATGGCTGAAGCTGAAGCGGAGGAGAACCGATGACTAAGCCACAGGATTTCAAGGAAGAGAGTGTTATTCACCGCGATACGCCGTATAAGGCGGACGACCGATTCCCGAAGGGACCACAGTGTGAGTCTGGGGTGCTAACTGTGGGACGTGTGGTGTGGACCGAAGAGGCCATCGAGACTTCCGAAAGCGATCAAACAATAATGGCATTTGCCGAGGGCGTAGGGGTGGTTTCCGTGGAGACGCGAAACCTGCGGCCGTAAAGGCTCGTCAGGGCCGCCCATCTGGACCTTAGCCCGCCCTAGCAGAGCTAGAACGGGGCACCCGCTTTTGTGGCGAGGTGCCTGGCGGGTGTGTATGATGCCGTATCGACCTCCTCCGGGCCCCGCACGCTGGTGTATACGGAAGCGCCTGATTCGGCCCAGGCAGACGAGGGAAGATGCAGACGATCAATTATCGAAGGGTGTTGCTGGGCGGCTTGCTGGCTAGCTTGGTTTTGCTGGTCGGCGAGATCGCGATGATTGCATGCCTGCACACGCGGTTGATGGCGGCTCGGGAGGCGGCGAAATTGCCTACGACGGTGCCCAATCCGATTTTAGCGATCACGGAACTTTTGCTGTCGGGCCTGTTTGTGGTGTGGCTGTATGCGGCCGTGCGGCCCCGATTCGGTGCAGGGTGGGTGACGGCGGTGCGGTCGGGTGCGGCGGCGTGGTTCGCGATTGTGCTGCTGACGACGATCCACATGGTGAATGACAACTTTGGCATGCCCGCGTATCTGCTGATCGGGATTGGAGTGTGGATGCTGCCGTGTCTTGTTGCGGCGAGTTTAGCGGGTGGGTGGGTGTATCGGGAGT
>JALYIG010000265.1 GCA_030775885.1 Acidobacteriota bacterium
ATTATGAGCAGCCCGGTGGTTACCGTGTCGCTCCAGCACACGGTCGGCGAGTGCCTCCGTATCATCACGGACCGGCACTTCCGCCATCTTGCCGTCGCTGAGCATGGCACAGTGGTTGGCGTCGTCTCCATCGGAGACCTGGTCAACTGCGTCATCACAGAGCAGGAGCAGACCATCCGCCACCTGCACGCTTACATCTCCGGCGCGGCGAACTAAGCAGACTTGCTACTGCCCCTCACCCGTATCGCCCTCTTCCACCAGGGCGGCGGCCCCGACGACGTCGAATGTCAGCGGCTCGCCTCCCGTTGCTTGTAGTGTCACTCGCATCGGCGCGCGCTGCCATATGGCTGCCGTACACACTGGTTGCGCAGCCGCGGACTGAGGCCACTTCCCAATCTGCTTCTTAACTACGGTCCGCGTAGTTCCAATCTGCGCGACGATGGCAAACAATCCACCCTTCACCGTCTGCGCGGTTCCACAGTAAGCCGCGTAATCGCGATACCACACCGCATTTGAAACTACCGCATCGAAGTTTGGCAGGTGTAGCGCCGTAACATGGCCGGTGCTGCGGTCTGCCAGCAGCCATGGACCAGGCTGCCAGCTCCAGTGAGCTGCCGTCTCACCCGGCAGGGCGTCATTCAGCCGCAGCGCTCGCTGGACCGCAAAGCTGCGGTCGGTCACATCGTGCGTGTCACCCACGGTCCACTCCTTCTGGCGGCCGTCCACTATCAGCGGCCGAATCTTCAGCACCACAGGATTCGATGGCTTGCCATCAGGCGCAAGACTTGCCGGAGGCGTGTACGGAACCTTCCGCACTGCACCCAAACCTACGGTATGAACCTTGGCTGGAGCCGCCACGGCGAGGGAAAATTCCGGCGGAAGGAGAAAAAACACGAGCGTCCACATCAGCAGTCGCGCAGGAGCGGAACGGAAGGTCTGCATACAGGCCAGACTAGACCTTCTGCCGCGCAGCTTCAACAGAAGTTTTGAGTGGCGTCCACAATCAGAACGTCCAGGCATATGTTGTACACCTTTGTACGACCCAGTTTTGCAGAGCCCCTAATTCCCGTGAGCCTGCCCAAAGTAGTATCGTTGTCAAAGGGCGCATCCGGCGATTCCAGCGTTACAACAGGTCGATCCGGAGCGACTGAAAGTTTGCGTGGTGTCCTTAGAGAACTCCACATTTTCACAAATTCTGCTGGTTAGTTCGTATTGATGAAACCGCTGTAAACGTTGAGGCTTCGGTTGGTACGGGTAAAGACCGGCCAAGCCACACTCAGGAATCGCATGACCCATTTCAGGTAATCAGGAAAGGAAATACAGAATTATGTGGAAACCGAACCAGACTGGACCGAACTCACCCTCAACCCCTGAGCCAGCACGTCCCACTCCTCCGGCCTCAGCCCCGACCACCTTTGAGCCGGGCACCGTACGCCCCACCACCGGAAGCGCAGCCTCAGCCGCTGTACCCTCCGGCGAGCAGGCCACTATCGGCAAGTCGCTCTTCGTTAAAGGCGAGGTCTCCGGATCGGAATCGCTCTACGTTGACGGCAAAGTCGAGGGCACCATCAACCTGCCCGGCAACCGCGTCACCGTCGGCCGTAACGGCCAGGTCGCCGCAAACATCACCGCACGCGAGGTCGTTGTGCTGGGCAAAGTCCGCGGCAATATCCAGGCCAGCGACCGTGTCGACATCCGCAGCGAAGGCTCGCTTACGGGAGATGTGGCCGCAGCCCGCATCTCCATCGAGGACGGCGCGTACTTCAAAGGCGGGATCGACATCCGCAAGCCCGGCGACACCAAGAATGGCGCCATCCCCACGCCGGAACCGGTCGTTGTCGAAGCGTAAGTCTGGTTCCGCCGTCACATAAAGTCTGCTAACCAAGTGGCCCCGGTCATTCGCCGGGGCCATTCTGCGTCGCGACTTATATCCAGCTAGCTCGGCTTATGCTGAATCTGTCCCGGATCCACCAGGTCCGGCGATGTGGGCGCGGCCTGCTTGTTCGCACCCGGATCGACATGATTTGGATCGAGCGAGAACCAGTGCGTGCGCAGGTCCGCAACCGTCAACGAAACCGGAGGCCTGAAGCGCTCGGACGCCATATAGTCCAGGATCGACCGGCGCAACGAGGGCGTACCCGGCCGCTTCGCATCCAGATCAAGCCCGCACACCATCAACATGCCCGTACCCACGCGACATTCGTACAGCAAAGCGAGTTTCAAGTTGCGGTTCCAGTCGTCGATCGGCTGAACGATCGGCTGCAACTCGCGCGAGAAGCCGTCGATGTTGAGAGCACGGCTATCAGCGAAAAGATCGACCCACTGCCAGTCGCAATTCGATTCCGTCGGAAAGGTCGCCAGCGCGGGGTGCTTTGCATCAACGAAAAGACCCAGAAATGTGGTGCCATTGGGATTCATCAGGTGGTTCCAAAAGATAGGCACGGTCGACAACTTGGGGTTCGAGGAATCCAGATCAGCCGGCTTCGGAAGGAACAGTACCTTGCCGCCCCCAGCCAGTCTCGCCTCCGCCTCCGGCCACAAGTTGGTGACAAGCACCTCTGTCGGCACAGCGTTATCGACCCTCGCGGGATAAAGCCAGAAATTCCACTCGTTCTTGAAAGACGTACCTTCAAGCTCAACGATGAGCTTGTATTGGGCTGGAGCGTGGAGTTTCGAGAGGTCGGCTCTGATGCTTCCGAGAGCAATGTTCTTGCCTCGCGGAATCACGCTACGCGGCAAACTCCCGCCCGCTACAATACTGCCGGCCGCCCCCACAATGCGCCACCGCGGGGTCGCATTGGTCAGCGGCGCAGGCCCGTAATGGGCTACCTCAACATCCGCGTTCAGTATGTCCGCCGTTGTGTAGACGCGGTCCTTCAGTCGTGCCAGCGGAACCGTAGTATTACTGAACTGCCGGAACTCCGCTGGTTCAACATAGCTCTTCGGCTCCCAGAACGCGTCCAGCAAGCCCATCAGCGCTCCACCCTGGCCGAGATAGTCGTGCAGATCGAGCAGTTCGATGCCACTATAGCTCGGGGTACGCAGATTGGCTTCAATCTCCTCCTTGTAACACGCCACTTGAAATCGCCCGGACGCGTACGCAATCTCCTTGTTATTCGCCAACAACCCATGCGCTTCTGCGGAGTCTCGCCAGATCTGATAGTTACCAGGCACCATATAAGGCACCTGCCCCGATCCCTTGCCATCAACGAATGCGGAATACGCGCGCTTGCCACTGAACTTCTCAATAACGGAGAAATCCGGGTACGCGCACCACTGGCCCACCTCGTGTCCGATAGCGGGAACGGTCGCGCCGCGCAGCATCGTCTGGAGTATGTTTTCGTAGTCGGCCCCGAACCAACCGCGCGGCCCACGCGCTCCTGGGGTCACGAGGTAATCTGCTGCGAACGGCTGGCCCGCACCACCTGGTGCCGGAGCAAAGCGTCCCGTGCCATCCGAATACAACCGTCGCGCATCGGCATCATGCCACTTCTTGTCCCACGTCGGAAGCTGTTCCGGATAATGCCCCGCGGGCTCGTTCGTGGCATTCAGCATCACCAGCGAAGGATGATTGCCGTAAACCTTCAACAGCCGCGCCGTCTCGTCGTTCAGTACCGCGAGCATCTTTCCCTCGGCATCGAACGAGTTCCACATGCCGCACTCCGGCTGAAAATAGAAGCCCAACTCGTCACCCGCTATAAACGCCGCCTCAGGGGGGCACCACGAATGGAATCGAATTCCATTCAGTCCCCAGTTTTTGCAGATCGTCACAATGCGCTTCCACGTCGCAACGTCCGTCGCCGGATATCCCGTCAGCGGAAATCCGCCTCCATCGTGCGTAGCCCGCAGATTGAATAGCTCGCCGTTCAGCAGGATGTGCTTCCCTTCCGACTTGATCTCGCGCAGACCGAATGTCAGGTCGCAACTATCCTCCGCCGAAGGTCCGCTCAGCTTCAGCTTCAAGTGCTGCAGCACCGGCGTAAACTCGCTCCACTCTTGCGCTGTGTGCGGCAGTGTCACATCAATCGTCCCAGCGCCACCCGCTGCATCCCAACTCGCCGGCGCAGTCGTTGCACCCACCGCGAGTGTCCCCGAACCGGCATTCCCAGTGGCATTTCCAATCCGCACTTTGATCCGCGCCGTCTTGTCGCCCACATTCGGAAACACCTGCGCATCTTCAATCCACACCGGACTGGTCGCCGCTAACTCGATCCGGCCGACGATCCCGTTCCACGTGCTTCCCTCCCCGTCCGACACGCCGTGACCATCGAAACGGTAAGGCAGAATCATCCGGTTGTCGATGCGGATCGACAGCCGATGCTTGCCCGGCGTCATCATTCTCAGGTCGTATTCATGCGGCGCCACCAGCGAGTGGCATGTGCCAATTTCCTCGTCATCCAGATACGCATTAGTCTGCCAGCGCGTGCGCTCCAGCGTCAGTCCAACCCGCTTGCCCTTCCATGCCTCCGGAACCACGATGTCCCGCTGATACCACGCCACGCCGAGGTAGTGCTTCACCGGTTGCGAAAGATACGGCACCTTCACATCCCCCGGCTTGGTGTAGGCCGCATACTGCGGCAGCTTGTACCACGCCATATCCCTCGGCAGCGCAGCGATGAACTGCGTCTCCGCAGTGATGTCGTCGCCATAGCCTTGAGTCTGCAGAATTCCCGGCAGCGAAATCCGCGTCGTCGCGCTTAGGTCATGCGAGAACCAGTTCTCCTTCACGCCCACATCGTCACGGTCCAGCGAGAACCTCCACTCGCCCGCCAGGGATTGAACCCCAGCCTGCGCCACAACCGGCGGCGTCGGCACTGCATACAGCGCGACATGGGCAGCGGTAGCGCCCGTAAGAGCAATAAATTTGCGGCGTGTAACTACGGCGGAATGAGACATGGATCCTCGTATGCGTTAGCCGCGACGGAAAATTCATCCGCCTCAGTTCGTTAGTAGTGCGTGTGATTCGCAATCGTTTTGCGATACTCCGCATCGCGCTTCACCACGTGCGCCGCCGCCTTTGCATACCCGTAGACTCGCATTGTCTGCGTCCCGCCGGGGCCGAAGCTTCCTCCGCCCTCCAGCGTAATCACCTGCTCCGATCCAATGTGGTCGAAGTCGAACATGTGATACGCCTCGCCTTTGAAGTACATCGTGGCGTTGCCGTCCGGCTCCAGCTTGTAGCGAAACCAGAAGTACGTCCGCTTCCCTGTCCCGAACCAGTCGCCCCGTACAAAATTCGGATTGCCGCTCAGCGGATGCGCCGGCCAAGTCTCCAGCAACCGGCCTGCATTATCGAACCAATAGAGCTGCGCACCCAGCCCGCCACCACCCACGCCAATCTCTCCCGCAGGCGTCGGCTGTCCACGGAATCCTCCTCCTCCCGGAACGCGAGGCGCAGCACCGGCCACTGGCGCCGGCCGAGGAGGTCCATAGGTGCGTCCATTCGTCACTACCTGAGGCGTCTTCGAATCGCCCAGAATGTACCCCGCCGTAATCTGCTGCGAATGGTCGGAAAGGTTCTGCCACAGCATCTCGCCATTTGCCGCGTTGTATGCAACCGTACCCACGTCGCTCTGGCCAACCAACAATTCCGCTCTGCCGTCGCCGTTGATATCGATGAACTCCATTGCATCCATGTGGTCATTATTCTTTGAGAAATATTTCCCGTTATTCCAGACTTCCCTACCGTTTGCGTCCAGGCACAAGTGGCTGATCACAACCTCATCAACGCCATCGCCGTTCACGTCATACGGATAAATGTAGTGGCCGAAGTAGTCCTTATCCCGATGCTCCATGTGCCGCCACAGCTCGTTCAGGTCTTTGTCATACGCGGCGAGCGTGATGGTTCCGCCGGTATCCGTAAACACCAGCAGGGTGTCCGGCCCATCCGCTTCCTTGTGAAACTTCGCCACTGCCATGCGGTAGTTGTTGTCCACATGCGGCAGGTTCGGCGCCGGCCATGGCACCTGCTTGATGACCTTGCCTGTAAGGCCGTCTGCCAGAACCAGCCACTCCTTGCCGTCGCTGCTCTCGCGCCAGTGCGCCAGCTCGTCCTTACCGGTGTGGTGAAAATCCCACAGAATTCCAGCCGCTTCATTGCCCCGCGGATCGCCCTGCGTCGTTGGAGGCGCGGTCCAGCGCCAAAGCTCATGGCCGTCATTCGCATACACAATTGTCGAGTAGTCATTCAAGATATCGACCATCGCGAATCTCCCACTGCCGTCCACATCTCCGAACTTCACAATGTTGGAGTTCGCAATCTTGTACTCATGCAGCAGCCTCACCTCGGGCGGCAACTCCATCGCCTTCAGATCGCCTTCCTTCATCTCCGCATTCTTCGTCAGCACCAGCACGTTGATCGAAGGATGCGGCGTAATCGACGTCAGTCGCACCTCAATCTTTCCCGGCTTAAGCGTAAAGTCGCCGCCTCGCACCCACGCCGCCGGCCCCTTGCCATAACTGCCGGCGTCCATCCTGCCATCGATCCTTACCTGGAACGAACTCGTCGGCGTGCCCACGCTGCGCACAAACAGATGGTAGACGCCCGCCTCCCTCACCGTCTCGGAAGCAATCAGGTCATCGGTCACGTTCATGTTGACGGTGGAGTTGTTGAAGAACCATACTCCCTCCGGAAAGCGTCCATCATTCGAATCGCCCGCCGGAATACTTGCAATAAAATCAGCCGCCGGAATCACAAGCGTGCCCGGCAATTGATGCGCCGCGTCATGATGCGCAAGTGTCAGCTTCTGCTGAGCGATCACCGGAAGCGCCAACCAGGCCGCGCAGGCCACAAGATATCCGCGTCGAAGCTTCATGGCCGCACCCCATTCGACAGTTCAAAGTCCGGCGTAACGTCAACCGGAATTCCCGTGGTTGCGTCCAGTGCCAAGGTCAGCGACTGCGGCATAACATCGTACTTCGCTAGCCACGCCTCCGTTCCAGCCCGATCGCCGTTCGCCTCAAACATCAGCAGCGTTTTGCACAGCTCTTCAATCGTTCCGGGCATCGCCGCGTAGTCGATCGTGTACCGCCCGTCCAATCCCTGGCTCAGCGTATTGTGTTCGAGTAGATAGTTGAACTCCATCATCTCCGCCCGTCCGTGCGCTTCTCCCGTTCCAAATCGCAGCGTGCGAAAGATTCCCGCCACATACGACCCGTAGATGTTGTCCAACTCAGCCGCCGCAAGCAGCTTTTGATCCACCAGCCACTTCGCCAGGAAGATTCCGGTTACGTCTGCCTTCGCCTCTTCCAGCCCGCTATACGCCGGCCCGATCGCCTCATTGATTGGCACTTGCTTGCCGCCGATCTGCGCAAACGCCGGCCCAAGTCCATGCGAAATCTCATGCAGAATCGCGCTGGTCAAATAGCCTTCGCCATTCACATCCTTCAACTGCTCCCCCGCCAGCATCTTCGCCGCCACGGGCAGAATCACGTCATTCAATCGCAGATCCATGAAGTTCTTGAAGAATATTTTCTTCGATCCCTTCTCCGCATGAACCCGCGGATCATTCGGCAGATTGTCCGCCACCGCCTGGTAGCCATAGCGCAGATCGCCCGCCCGCAGAGGCGCATCCGCAACTTCCATCGGCGTTGCATATCCTTCCTTCGAAGGCTTGATCTCAGCCGCCACCGGAAGCGCCTGCTGCATCGCAGCCTCCCGCTTCTGGTACATTGCCAGCTTCCTGCTCTCCGCATCGTTGCGAATGAGGATCGACGCGCCATACGACGTCTTCACCCCAAGCAGTCCGTCGAGATAAGTCTCGTACGGCGCAAAGATCAAGTCGACCTTGGGGTCTTTCAACTCAAGCCACGCGATGTCGCTCGCATAGTAATCGTCCGACAGCAGCGCATCGGCCCGCAGATTCAAATAATGCGCAAACGCCCTATCTCCGCTCAACTTCGCCGCAGCCCGCAGGTCGTCTGCCATCGGCTTCAGCCACTGCGCATACGCCTCGTGGTACGGATACGTGTAAAGTTTTTCCGGCACGTTGTAAACCACCGGCTGGCTCAACTTCGGATCGAGGTCCAGTGGCGCCGATCGCACCACCGTCCACGGACTATAGATCGCAGCCTTCTCCGCCGGATGCTTCGTGCTGTATTGCTCCACCTCCGTACGCGTCAGGCCAAACGGATAGAGTTCGCGACCCGGCATCATCGGCTCTTCGCCGATCATCGGAAAATTCTCATCCACTAAATCCCAGCGGCTTCCATTGATCGAGAACAGCTTCCCCATCACCGCACTCTGGGTCGTGTGATACATCGCATATCCGCCGAGATCGCTCTGGTGCCAATAGAGCTTATCCATCAGGCGACACGCGTCGGCTAGCTTCGCCACCATCTGCTGCTCGCGCGCCGTCAGTCTCGTCTTGTCGTATGGAACCCGCACCGTCTTCCATAACGAGGCCCGCTCCGCTTCGTTGTGTACCGGCCGTCCGCCTGCGTTCCGCGGAGTCCTGCTCTCCACCCGCGGCGCGCGCTGTCCCGCTGTCGGCCGAGCTTGCCGCAGAGCTGGGATGTCGGGGGGAGCCTGCGCCTCGCCGAGCCCCTGCGCGCCGGCTGGCAGCGTAAGCGCAAATGAGAGCCAAAAACCTAAGCAACTAAAACGCACCACGAAGTAACCTCTCTAACACACGTCTATATCAACTGAAAATTGTCCGGGTGCAGAGGGATACGAGCCACTCCGTCTGCAGGCCCAACCGCTTTGGCAGCCATCGTCATAGTCACCGTCAAAAACGTCGTCGTGCGCACAGGTGTCATCCTTCTCCAAAAATCCGCTGCAACCTTTGCGGAGCCGCTACTGCTCCGGATGAAACTGAGCCTTCAGAAACTGCACATAAATCTCGTAGTCCGTCGGCACCATTCCGTGACCACCGTCGTGCATGTAGTAGTTCAATCCGTTGCTGAAGAGTGGAGTCTTCGCGGTTGGCCACACATCGGTTCCCAGGTCCTGTTTGCCCAGCAGTTTGTATACCGGCCCTGCCGCCACCGCTGCCAGGAACTCACCCTTCGGATCGGACCAGGTGTCTGTACTGCCCGTTTGAAGCAGAACCGGTCGCGGCGCGATCAACGCCAGCAGCATGTGCGCATCCATCGGCGCGGAGTCCGGAAACCCGCCATACTTCGCGTAATTCGCCGCAAATTGATACGGAAACCTTCCCGGCTGTGTCAGGTGGGCAATCGTCTCGCCATAATTTCGGTGGCTCAGTGCAGTGCCACCCTCACCTCCGCAGCTTGCGATCACCGCCGCAAACCGCTGATCGTGCGCGCCTGCCCAAGTCACCGTCTTGCCCAGCCGAGACACGCCGTGGATCGCCACACGCTTCGCATCCACCTGCTGATCGGTTTCAAAGTAGTCTTCCACCCGGCTCATACCCCAGGCCCACGCCGAGATTGATCCCCAGTCCTCAGGCCCAGGCTCCGTCTCCCCTGGCTTCAGATACTTTGCCCTGATCCCGTGCGAGAACCCGGTCAGCGTATCCGGATCGAGCTCCGCATAGTTGAACGTCGCCACCCCAATTCCCGCGTTGAGAAAGATCTCCACGTTGATGCGCCCAAAGCCACGCCCCCCGGGCGGCGGCGGATCGACCAGCTCATTTGTCTTCGGATCGCGGACCTTCTGCGGCGTTATCCCCGGATCGTCCACCGCGGCCTGCACCGCACCGAAGTTGATGTCGAAATACATCGGCACAGGGCCCTTCGCGTTCGCAGGGAGATACTCAACCAGGTGAATCGTGGGCCATGGTGGGTCTGACTTGTTCTTAGGAGAAAGGTGAATCGTCACCTGCCGCCGAATCGCCTTTCCTCCCAGTGCCGGAGTGCCCTTATCCGTCACCTCGAAGCTCTCGTCCGCAGGACGCCCGGGCATTACCCCGTACTGCTGCGTCGCAAACATCTGCTCAATCTCCGGCCGCCGTTTCGCCCACCATGTATTCGCGTCCTTTACTGGCTTGCCGTCCGCCAGCTTCAACGGATTGGCCAGGGTGTACGTACCCACCTTCGCTTCGTCGTAGTTCACCGGGATGCCGGCAACCATGCTGCTCGCAGGCTTCGCGACGGGTGTCAGAGGAGCAGTCGCCGGTGTTGCCGGGGTCGTCTGAGCACCGACTGCTGTAATCAAACCAACAATCAAACAAACGGAACCCGCATACTTGATCAACATGGATATGACTCCCAGGCTTCGCGCCAGAACTTGTTTCTGAAATGAAATATTGGCCACTCGAAACCCTAGAATTGTGCGTCGTGGTTGTCAAGACGGTCCACACCCGCGTCTTGTCTCAAACTTGCTCCGGGCGCGCTTACCTGAGAGCATGGCTGCCATGAGCAAGCGGTTCCCCTCCACCTCTACGCTGGCGCTTCTCGCGTCACTCGTTCTCTCTGCACCAACCCTTCCCGCCCAATCCGCCGCCCTGCCCATGGTCATCGACGCGTCCGCGCCCGCGGTCGCTCCCGGCCCTGCGAACTACACCTACGACCCCGCCGACGCGAAGTCCCCCGACGGCCACACCATCGGTCTCAACTCCCA
>JALYIG010000266.1 GCA_030775885.1 Acidobacteriota bacterium
CCACAAACACCGGCCCTCCGCCAAACCCTGTTGAGCCGTCATTCTGAGCGCCTGCGCTCAGAATCTCCGTAGTTGTCGTTGTGCCGCCACTTCCACCCTTCACCGAGCACTCCGGCCAAACTGTCCCCACAAACATCAGCCGCTTCGAGTCGGGCGACCACACCGCCCCATCCGCCCCACCCGCCACATTCGTAACCTGGATCGCGTCGCCAACTGTCCCCTTGGCCTCATTCCACGGCATCTCGAAGATCTGGTCCTTCATAGTCAGCGAAATCGTCTTGCCATCCGGCGAAAACCGCCCAAACGACTCCCCATCCCCAAACGTAATCTGCCGCTCTCCACTCTGCTTGTCATTCTGACCGGAGGGAAGAATCCCCGCATTGGCTCTTGCCGTTGCGGTTGTCTGTGGTTGTCCCTCACCCCCCAGCGCCACCACCCACAAATGATTCACCTTCGTATTCTTCTCCAGCGAAACATCCGTAACCCCAAACATCACCCACTTCCCACTCGGCGACACCTGTGGATCGGTCACCCGCTTCATCGCCATCAGGTCCGCAAACGTCATCGGCCGCTTCGCCTGCGTCCCCGCCTGTCCCTGGACCGCACCCAGTCCCACCACCCCAACAAAAGCCGCCGCTATCGCAAAAACCCGCACAATCTTCATCCCGCCAGTCTAAACCGATATCCAAACCCGGCGCCCCGTCCCTGCTTCCAGCGGTGCCCTTTTCCCGGCTTCTAGGGCGACCTTTTCCCTGCTTCTAGGGTGCCCTGATCCCTGCCTCTACGGTGCTCTGATCCGTGTCTCTAAGTGCAAGCCAAGCCTTCAGCCTTGGCCTTCTCCGCCCAGAGGGAGCGAAGGGGTTTTAACCCCTGCGGTATGAAACCCCGCCTAAGCTCCAGCCATCCTCGGCCTTTGCTGCCGAATCCAGCGTGTCAAGAAAAATCTTTCAACCCACTCAATCAGCAGGAGATCCACGCCAAAACTCATGCGCCTTTCGGCGTACAATAGAGTTAGGGGCAAATTTCGCTGGGGAGCGATTTTCTTTGGCGGGACCCAACTCGAATAGAATGACCATTTTGCATCTAAGTCCTGTCGATTCAATATTATACAGCTAATTCTAGTATTAACCTTAGTGTTTTCAGAATCTTAGCATTCAAAAGGGGGGAAGGGGGGGGTACACCCCAACCCGCCCAAAGCCGTCTAACATCGCAGTCCGTCCCACGGAGCCGTTCTCAGATGAAGCTTGTCGCCGCAACCCAAGCAGTCTTCCTCATCGTCGCCCTCGCAACCCCGCTCGCCGCGCAGGATTCCAACGGCTTCGGCAAGCTCGACCCCGCCCCGCCCTCGGGCATGTCAGTCGACCAGATCATCGCCAAGTTCGGCGCCCGCGAAGCCGAATTCGCCGCCGCCCGCGAAAACTACATCTTCCGCCAGTCCGTAAAAGTCGACATCATCAACTCCGACTCCAATAAAGTCGACGGCGAGTACCAGCAAGTTACCGACATCACCTTCAACCGAGCCGGCAAGCGCGAGGAGCACGTTGTGTTCGCCCCCGCCAGCAGCCTCGACGCCAGCGCCACACCCGTCACCATGTCGCCCGCCGACTTCGACGAGATCGAGCACCGCCTTCCCTTCATCCTTACCACCGACGATCTGCCCAAATACGAAGTCACTTACGTCGGCCGCCAGAAGGTCGACGACCTCGACACCTACGTCTTCGACGCCGGCCCGAAAACCATCGCCAAGAACCAGCACTACTTCAAAGGCCGTGTCTGGGTCGATCAGCAGGACCTCCAGATTGTCCTCGTCAACGGCACCACCGTTCCCCAGGAAACGCGTCCCGGCAAAGAAGACCTGCAGCCACCCTTCACCACCTACTACGAGCAGATCGACGGCAAATACTGGTTCCCCACCTATACCAAGGCCGAAGGCGTCCTCCACTTCAAGGCCCAGAGCGGCGCCCTATCGGAAGATGTTCACATGCGCTCCATCGTGAAGTACACCGACTACAAGCAGTTCCGCGCCACCAGCCGAATCATCTTTGAAGGCCAGGACATCACCAACAAAAAAGACCCTGACGACAAAACCCAGAAAGGAGCCCCGACCGCCCCGCCACCCCCAAAGAAATGAAGTTTCAGCACGAGCTCATTGCCCGTCATTCTGCATTCAGGTCGTCATTCTGACTCGAAGAGTCAGAATCTCCGTAGTTGTATTGGAGTAGCAGCGGGCTTCAGCCCGCGGTCATGGATGGCTGAAAAAACACGGCTTTAGCCCCGGGTGACACTAGGCAGCCGGTTCGGACTCGAAATACAAATACCGCCGCCAGCTAGGATCAGCCGACCCGATCATCCGCATGATGTGTCGCGAAGTATGCAGGCTGAACGACCTCGGCTCACGCTGCAGTTTCATCTCGGTCAGCTCATGCAGCAGCAGATTCCCCTTGCGACGATTGCAGTCGTGGCAGCACGCGACCAGATTCTCCCACGTTGAAAGTCCGCCCCGCGAGCGCGGAATCACATGGTCGAGAGTCAGTTCGCCCGCCGTAAGCACAACGCCGCAGTACTGGCACGAGTTCCGGTCGCGCAGCAAGATGTTCTTCCGCGAAAGCGCACGCGTCTGGTGCGGAATCCTGCGGTATTCCAGCAGCCGAATCACGCTGGGCATCGCGACATTCATCCGCGCCGCGTGTAGAACCGCTCCCTGCTCTTCTTCGGTGCGCGCAACGCCCTTCAGCACCAGCACCAACGCTCGCCGCGCGCCGCAGATGTTAATCGGCTCGTACGACGCATTCAGCACCAACACCGGAGTCTGCATCGCCGGCTGTCGAAAGACGCCGATCCGCACATCCAGCTCCGTGGTCAGCCGCGGCGAACTGTGGTGGCTCGCATGACGATTCGCTTGTGCCCGCTGCTTCCGCATCTTTTGCGACATGTGCGACGCTTGCATTGCTCAAATCCTCCGCTTCCAGTTAAGAACCGCGAAACGCGATCGGAACCTTCAAACTCTCGAGTTCAATTCACTATCCAAATCCCTGCGCCGCATGCATCGAACTCGCATCCCACATCGCAATCGCGGGCCTTTGCGCTCGTGCCAGCGTTGCAACCCAAACCTTGTGCGCGCCCGCTCGCCGCAGCACCCGAGCGCACTCGCGAGCCGTCGCGCCAGTTGTGTAAATATCGTCGATCAGCAGCACTTCGCAGCCAATCGGCAGCTTCGCCGCATCGATCTCAAACGCACCTTCAAGATTTCGCCGCCGGCCCCGCGGCGTCAGTTCAAACTGACTCTGCGTGTCGCGCCGCCGAGCCAGCAATCCGCTCAATCGCCGCAACTTCCACTCGGGCTCGCGCGCGCGCAACTCCGCAATCGCCGCATCCGCAAGCAGCTCAGCCTGGTTGTATCCGCGCTGCCGCTGCTTCGCCGGATACAGCGGCACAGCGACCACAACCAAATCACGCGCCGTTTCAGCTCGCAGCGTCAGTATCGACTCCGCCAGCATTCCGCCAAGCAGCTTCGACACGCCGCCCATCCGCTCGTACTTGAGCAGGTGGATCATCTCGCGCAACTCATCCTCATACACTGCGTATGCGACGGCCCGCTCGAACATCGGCTGTACCGCGCGGCATGGGAAGCAAAGCAGCCCTTCCGCAGGCGTGATCCGCACGTCCTCCATCTCCAGCGCTTCGCCGCAGCATCGGCACAGCGCAGACGTCTGCGCTTCGGTAGCGACACGACATTGATCGCAGATAGGAAGGCTCGTAGCGCGCAGCAGGGGTTCTCCGCACACACGGCAGTCCGAAGGAAAAGTAGTGGTAACCAAGTCGTCGAGCACGGACCGCAGCAGCAATCCCGTACGCTCGACCGCCCGCAACAGAGGGCGAATTCCCGCGCGACCGTCGTCCAATCCGGCGCCATTGCCTGGCGCTGCGCCGGGTGAAACATGGAGCGTACTCTCATTCAGACTTACGCTGAAGATGCACCTCGCTCGGTCGGCGCTCCAGGCCACTTAGGCCGCGCCTTATAGCCGGAGTATAAATCGTCGCGGCCCGCTTCGCCAGCAGGAATCTTGCGGCCCGCTCAAATTGCCGTCGCCGCTGGTACACTCCCATCCAAGCCGTTAATCAGGTATTTACGTCGGAGATCACGCACCCATGGCCACTGCAGCACCCATCAAGCCCGCGTTCAAGCCCTTTGTTCCCGCCACCGAAAGCCGTCCGGAACTCACCTTCCGCGCTCTGCTGCTGGGCGCGATCTTTGGTGTCCTCTTCGGTGCGGTCACCGTCTACGTCGGCCTGCGCGCAGGTTTGACCGTCGCCGCGAGTATCCCCATCTCCGTACTCTCCATTTCCATCCTGCGCGCGTTCGGCCGAGCCAGCATCCTCGAAAACAACATCGTGCAGACCACCGGAAACGCTGGCCAGTCGATCGCATCGGGCGTCATCTTTACCCTGCCCGCTCTGGTCTTCCTGGGCTTTGACCTGGAGGCCAGCCGAATCTTCGCGCTCGCGCTCTTCGGCGGCTGGCTCGGCGTTCTCTTTATGATTCCTCTGCGCCGCCAACTTATCGTTGAGGAGCACGGAACACTGATCTATCCCGAAGGCACCGCCTGCGCCGACGTCCTCATGGCCGGCGAGCGCGGCGGCAGCTTCGCCTCGCGAGTCTTCCTCGGACTCGGCATCGGCGGCCTTTACACCCTCTTTCAGAACGACAATCTTTTCGGACTCTGGCCCAGCCAGCCCACCAAGAACTTCGACTACGGCCCTCAGCACCTGCTCAAAGGCGGCAGCATCCGTGCCGACTGCACGCCGGAGTACCTCGGCGTCGGCTACATCATCGGCGCACGCGTCGCGGCCATTATGCTCGCGGGCGGGATCTTCTCCTGGCTCGTTCTCATGCCTGCGATCTACTTCTTTGGATCGCACCTCGCGGCGCCGCTCTATCCCGGCACCGTGATGGTCAAGGACATGTCGCCCTCCGATCTGTGGCGCACTTACGTACGTCCGATGGGCGCAGGCGCAGTCGCCGCCGCCGGCCTCATCACCCTGATTCGCACATTGCCGACCATCTTCAGCGCCCTCACCCAGGGCTTCAAGAAGGGCGGCTCCAAAACCGCAGCAGCACAACCAATACGCACCGAGCATGACCTTCCGCCCATCGTCGTCTTCGGCGGCAGCGCATTGCTCATCGTACTGATGTTTCTTTTCCTGCAATTCAAGCCAGTTCCCGGAGCCTACGTCGGCCCTATTGCCAATGCCGCCGCCGCGCTGCTCATCGTTGTCTTCGGCTTTCTCTTCGTCACCGTCTCCGCCCGCATCGTGGGTATCGTTGGCTCGTCGGCCTCTCCCGTCTCCGGCATGACCATCGCCACGCTGATGGCCACCTCCGCGATCTTCCTGGTCAAGGGCTGGACAGCACCGGCGTTCGGCGCACTCGCCATCACCATCGGCGGCGTAGTCTGCATCGCCGCATCCAACGCCGGTGACACCAGCCAGGACCTCAAGACCGGCTACCTGATCGGCGCCACGCCCTGGAAGCAGCAACTCGCCCTGATGATCGGAGTCATCGTCTGCATCTTCTCCATCGGGGCCACGCTCAACGCGATGAACATCGGCCTCGAGCAATTTCAGCGCATGCCAAAGCCCGTCGCACTCTCGCTCTCAAGCCTGCCGGACGGCGTGCAGAATAAAGGCTCTTTCACGCGAGACACTATCTCGCTCACCGCCCACGACACTGCGGACCACACCAAACAGCAACTCACCGGCACGCGCCAGTACCTGCTGCTCAACGCCATCGGCTCAACCACGCTCGACGACGGCAAATACCTCTACAACCCCGCAACCGGCCAAATCGAAGTGCAATGGATCCAGGGCATCGGCAGTGAAAAGGCCGCGGCACCGCAGGGCCGCCTGATGGCCACCGTGATCAACGGCATCCTCTCGCGCAAACTGCCCTGGACGCTTGTGCTGCTCGGGGTAGCACTGGTGATCGTGGTCGAAATGCTTGGCATCCGTTCGCTCACCTTCGCCGTTGGCGCATATCTCTCCATCGCCACCACGCTCGCTATCTTTGTCGGTGGAGTAATGCGCTGGATGGTTGACCGCGCCATGCTGCAGCACGCCGCGAAACTCGCCGCCGCCAATCCCGACGTCATCGATCCCGACATCGGCCTGCCCGTTCCAACCAGCGTCACGCCCGCGCTCGACAACGAGAGCGAGATCTCACCCGGCAGCCTCTACGCGTCCGGCCTGATCGCGGCGGGCGGCATTGTCGGCCTGCTGGGTGTCTGCGCGCAACTCGTCGAAGCACTTTCCGAGGAGCACGGCGGACACTGGAAGCTGTTCAGCTTCAGCCCGGATAATCCGCTTCATCAAGACTGGATCGGCGTGCTGATGTTCGCCTTGCTCGCGTTCAGCCTCTACTACTTCGCCCGCAAGCCGCTGGCGCAGAAAGAGCCATAGCGCATCCGACCCCCAAAATCGCTTGTCATGGCATGGCCAAGAAAGCTTGTCATGGCATGGCCAAGAAAGCTTGTCATGGCCCCACGAACCTTGTCATTCTGAGCGCAGCAAAGAACCCCCCGCATTTCGCCTTTGCTTGTTTTGCTTCAAATTACCGCAGCAAATCCTCAAGCGTAGTCGACAAATCCGTCTTCTCATCCCGATACTTCACGATCACCGGCGTGTACACGCTCAGCCCCATCGCCTTGCCGTAGCCGCCAGTGACCGCGCGCGAACCCGGCACCACCACCGCGCCCTCAGGAATGATCAGCGGCATCTCCGCGGTGGCCTTCAGAATCACCCCATTCACCACGTCGTATACCGGAGTACCGCGCGTCAGGATCGTTCCCGCAGCCAGCACCGCCCGCTTTCGCACAATCGTGCCTTCATACACGCCCGTATTCCCACCCACCAGCACGTCGTCTTCGATGATCACCGGCGAAGCGTTCACCGGCTCCAGCACACCGCCAATCTGCGCCGCAGCGGAAAGATGAACTCGCTTGCCGATCTGCGCGCACGAGCCCACCAGCGCGTGCGAGTCCACCATCGTCCCCCCATCCACATATGCACCAGCGTTCACATAAGCCGGCGGCATCATCACCACGCCACGCGCCACAAACGCACCTGACCGCACCGAACTCCCGCCCGGCACAATCCGTACCCCGTCATCGGGAGTAAACCTCCGCGCCGGATACGTCCCCTTATCCACCCACGTCACCTGCGGCATTTTGCCGAACGGATGCGCGGACTGATGGAAGCCCACGACGGACTGGTCTTCGAGTTTACCCATGCGAAATCCCAGCAGGATGCCCCGCTTCACCCACGCATTCACGCGCCATCCTGTTGGTGCACCTGCGTCCGGCTCGGCCGAGCGAAGCGTCCCCGCCTCCAGCGCCGCGCGCAGCTCCAGAAATGCATCCATCGCCGCGGAATCGCCAACCGCCCCGGCATCTGCGGCAAAGTGCCGCTCAATCCTTGCTTCCAAAGTCTCAGTTGTCATGATCATTTTCGATTGTATCGGGACTAGAGCAATCCCAACTCGCCCAGCAGCCCCTGCAGCTTCGCCCGCGTCGCCGTCGTCACTGGAACCATCGGCAGCCGTAGATGCCCTTCCATCCGCCCCATCAGTGTAAGCACCGCCTTCACCGGTGCGGGGCTCGGCTCCGAGAAGTGCGCCTGCATCAGCCGCAGGTACTTGCAATTGATCGCGCGCGCATTCGCCCAATCGCCCGTCATCGCAGCGCGAACCATCTGCGCCATCTGCGCGGGAATCGCATTCGACGCCACCGACACCAGCCCAACGCCGCCCAGCGCGATCACCGGCAGCGTCATCCCATCGTCGCCCGACAGCACGCTGAAGCCGCTCGGCACCTGCGAAATCAGCTCGGTGATCTGCGCGATGTTGCCGCTCGATTCCTTGACTCCGATTACGTTCTCGATCGCAGCCAGCCGCAGCACCGTCGCCGGCTCCAGGTTCACGCCCGTGCGCGAGGGAATGTTGTAGAGCAGGATCGGCAACTCCACGGCCTCTGCGATCGCGCGAAAATGCTGGTACTGGCCCTCCTGCCCGGGCCGGTTGTAATACGGATTCGCCGTCAGAATTCCGGTCAGGCCCGCAACCTTCGCCAGTTGCTTCGCCCGCGCCACCGCCTCGCTGGTCGAGTTGTGCGTGCATCCCCCAAAGATCGCGACCCGCCCCGCCGCAGTCTGCACCGTCAGTTCGACGACGCGCAGCCACTCCGCCTCGTTCAGTGTCGAGGCCTCGCCCGTGGTGCCGCACGGGACCAGAAAATCAATGCCGGATTCAATCTGCCAGTCGACCAGGCGGATCAGCGCCGCCTCATCCAAAGACCCATCCCCGAGAAAGGGAGTTACCAATGCCGTTCCACAACCAGAAAGTTCCATCGCGATTGTGAGTTTACCTTTTATCCGGCGCGGACGTCGGATTCCTCTACCCTCGGCGGAAGAAGCCACAGTAACGAAACGATTGCGATCAACGTCATCGAAGCCGCTGGCCGCCAGTACGCCGCCGGGATCGCCAGCAGATACAGCACAATGGACGTATTCTGTTTGCCCGTGGTGGAGTGTGGCGGCGAGGTACTCTGCTTCCGTATCTGAGTCGCCAGCACCGCGTAGCACACACCCGGAAGCAGACTTGCCACCGCATACAACGCCGTCGAAAAATGCGTCAGCCCCTTCGCCCCGATCCAAAGCGTCACAAAAGGAAACAGCGAAAGAAAGAACAAGAAGAACAGATTCGCCCACAGAACTCCGTGGCTCACCGTCTTCGTCTCATCCACCAGGTAGTGATGATTCACCCAGTAAATCCCCACCTGCACAAACGTCAGCAGATAGAGAAAGACTGTCGGCATCACCGCCCGCACCCCAGCCAGTCCATCCTGCGCCGGCACCTTCAACTCCAGCACCATGATGGTGATGATCACCGCAATGACGCCGTCGGAAAATGCCTCGAGACGTGCTGGGCTCAGATT
The DNA here is from genome assembly GCA_030775885.1 of Acidobacteriota bacterium. GTDB lineage: Bacteria > Acidobacteriota > Terriglobia > Terriglobales > Acidobacteriaceae > Edaphobacter. The sequence continues at coordinate 8,988 of JALYIG010000266.1, forward strand.
CTCTCTGCTCACTCCGATACCCTAGCACGAAGCCGGAGCCGCACGCCCAGTCGCTAGCCCCTATCCGAAGAACGCATCCCCGCGATTCAGTTCGCTCGGATTCAACGCCGGCACATGCATCTCCGCAGCCGCGCCGCACGGTCCGCAGGGCTTGTCCATGCACTTCACAAATGCCGTCTGGAACTTCGCCATCTCATTCGCAGTACCAACAGTCACCCGCACGTACGTCGGCAGCGCAGGCCAGGTGCGCCCAATAGCGACCTTCTCATCCAGCATCGCTCTCTGGAACTCGCCGCCCGGACGCTTCACATCGACCATAAAGAAATTCGTCTGCGATCCTGGAAGGATGGTGTATCCACCCTTGGCTAAAAATTCCAGCGTCTCCGAGCGAACGTCCGCGTTGATCTTCCTGCGCTTGATCACCACATCCTTATCCAGCATCGCGGCATTCGCGCCGGCGGCGCTGGTCAGCGAAATACTCGCCAGGCTCGGTGCCAGCGGAGATATCGCACGAAACTTCTCGAAGTAATCCGGCCGCGCAAAGGCAAGCCCGGCGCGCAGTCCAGCCATGCCATAAATCTTCGAGAACGTCCGCGTCACGATAATGTCCTGGTCCTGCCCAACCAGATCGATACACGATTCCTCGGTCGAGAAATGGTGGTACGCCTCGTCGACGATCACCACCGAACCCGCCGGCTTGTTCTTCAGCAGCCACACAATGTCCGCCTTCGGAGTCGTCGTTCCGGTCGGATTGTTCGGGTTCACAATGTAATACGCTCCCGCTTTTGGAGTCGCCGCAACCATCGCCTTCACATCGTGCGCGTAGCTCGGAGTCAGCTTCACCGCAAACTTTGGCGCTCCCACCATATCCGCGATGCCCGCGCCCTGCTCATAGGCAGGATCTGCATACACCAGCGGCCGGTCCGGACCGATGTTCGATGCCAGCGCCAGATTCAGCGGCCCCGCCGATCCCGGAAACAGCCCAACGTATCCCGGCTTCAGCTCAAACAGACTGCGCGCAGTCGCAATCGCTCCCTGCACAATGTCGCCGCGATAGCGATTGCCCCAGCCCGCGCTCTTCATGATCGCCTCCAGCGCAGACGGCGCGGGCCCCAGCGGATTCTCGTTCATGCTGATCACCACATAGTCAGCCGGCAGCGAGCCGCCCAGGCCCGACATGTCGCCCACCCCCATGCCGCCGCCCCTCTGCTGCGGAGCCATCGCGCGCTGCACGCCCGCAAAGGCAGGCAGAGCAGATGCGGCCACTGACGCCGCTCCAAGGTTGCGAAGAAAAGACCTGCGTGAAACTCCGGAATCGGATGCTTGGCTCATGGCGTAGACTCCTCAAAATCGATTGATCGACACATCAGCCGGCAGAAGGATCACCTTCTGCGGCTTGCGTTCACTTCAAGTGCAGAAACAGTTGCGCTTGCGGCAATCCAAGTTCTTCTTGAAGGTCGTTGAAGGGTCTTAAAAATGTTACCGAATGAGTAACAAGTTACATCAGATTCGCTGTGAGTGCACGCGCGCTTTCCCTCAAATTACAAATTCAGGCTGCAGAAACCGCGCGATAGCCTGCCTAAACCCACTCTCCTGAACGCATCAGCGGTTCAGCCGATCCATCGATCGCAATTCCGTCCACATCCATCTCCGCCGATCCGATCATCCAGTCCACGTGGATCAGGCTGGAGTTTGCGCCCAGCGCCGCCAGTTCCTCATCGCCCATTTTTTCGCCGCCGATCAGGCACGTCGAGTACGCCTGCCCCAACGCAATATGGCTCTCGGCATTCTCGTCGAACAGCGTACTCCAGTACAGAATCCCGGAAGCCGCAATCGGCGATGACGCCGGCACCAGCGCTACCTCGCCCAGCCTGCGCGCTCCATCATCGGTCGAAATCAGCCGGTTCAGCACATCCTCGCCAGCCGTCGCCGTCGCCTCAACAATCTTGCCGCCCGCAAACCTGCAGCGAATATTCTCGATCAGCGTCCCCTGATGCGATAGCGGCTTCGACGCCCGCACGATCCCATCCACGCGATCTTTGTGCGGCGTGGTGAAGCACTCCTCTGTAGGAATATTCGGCTGGCAATACACGCCGTTCCCCGCAGTCGTCCCGCCGCCGGCCCACAGATGCTGATCCGCCAACCCGACTTTCAGATCGGTCGCTCCATCTTTCGATTTGAAATGCAGCGCTGCAAACCGCTTCGCATTCAACATATCCACGCGTTGCTTCAACCTCGCCCCGTGAGCCAGCCAATCCGCCACCGGATCGTCGCCAGTGATGCGCGACGCATGGAAGATCCCTTCCCACAACTTCGCGACCGCCTGATCCACCGGCTCGCCCGGAAACACCAGCTTCGCCCACTCCGGAGTCGCCGCCGCCACAATCGTCCAATTGATCGCGTGCCGCGTAATCAGTTCCATCGCAGGCTTTGCCGCCTTCGACGCAGCCACATTGGCCCGTGCCACCTTGCTGGGATCCTGCCCACCCAGCAGTGCCGGATTCGTCCCCGCAATCGCCATCCGCGCCGAGCCATTCTTGAACGCCGTCGCAATCGCATCCTGCAGCCACACCGGAGCATAATCAAAGCTCGCATCCGGCGCCTGCTCAAACCGCGACAGCACACACGGATCGTCTGAATAGAACGTCGTCACCAGCAGCGCACCAGCCCGGTAAGCGTGATCCGTAATCCGCCGCACCAGCGGTAGAGCCTCAATTGGCGCCGTCAGCAACAACTCCTGCCCGGCACGCAGACCCAATCCCACACGCACAGCAACTTCAGCCAGGCGATCCAACTTCTCATCAAACGACAACGACGCAAACGAAGGCACGGAAACCACAGCGGAAGCACTCATACCTACAGGCTAAGCGCGCCACCCGCACCAGAGCAAATCGCCCCTGTCTAAAGCTGCTCCCACACATCCCGGAAGTCGTAGCAGCCAGCCCGCGTAGACAGCCACTCCGCCGCGCGCACCGCACCCTCCGCGAATCCACGCCGCGAAAATGCCTCATGTGTCAACACGATTCGGTCGGCATCGCTCACCGCCTCCAGCACGTGCGTCCCCTTGGCATCGCCCTCGCGCACCGACTCGATCGGCAACCCAATCTTCTTCCCCGCCCCGCGATCCACCATCTCCGCAATCGAGATCGCCGTCCCCGAAGGCATGTCCAGCTTGCTCGTATGGTGCGTCTCCACCACCGAAAATTTGTAGCCCGCCCCGGCCAGTGACTTGCCCATCTCTTGCGCCAGTTTCAACATCACCTGCACGCCGACGGAATAATTCGTTCCATACAGAAGCGCAGCATGCTTGCGCTCCGCCAGCCCGCGCATATCCGCCAGCGACGAGTACCAGCCCGTCGTTCCCACCACCATCTTCGCGCCAGTAGCCAGGCACGCGCGCATATTCTGCACCACCGCCTCAGGAGTCGTGAAGTCGATCACCACATCAAATCCTGCGACAAACGGAGGCGTCAGCGCCGTCGCTCCCACATTCTCAAGCTCGTCCAGCACATGCACACCGTGGCCGCGCTCCGCCGCCACCTCCGCCACCAGTTTGCCGGTCTTACCCTGCCCAAGCACCAATATCCGCATCATCAGAGTCTAGAGCATGCCGCACTCTGGACGCATCCGCACGCGTGCGATAGCCTTCACTCTCATGCCCCACCTCTCCCGTCATGCAGCGTAAGCCAAATCTCAGGCCGCACTCGAACTCCCTGGTAGCCGCATTTCTGCTGCTCTCTGCCGCCATCTCCATCGTCTTGCTCGCCGTGCGCAACCTCTCCGACGACGAAATCTCCTCGCTCAACACCATCACCAGCCCGGTCGCCTCCATCCTCCGCCTGATCGCCGTGACGGACGCACACCCGCCCGGCATGTATCTGCTCGGACACTTCGCCTTCCGCATCCTTCCCTCTTTCCGTTGGATGAATCTCTTCTCCGCCGCGGTGCTCTACGCCGGCCTCGCAGTCTTCCTCTTGCAAGTCACTCCGCTGCTCGCCCGCACCGGCTCCCGGATCGTCCTTCTTCTGCTTGCCACGCTGCACCCGCAACTGCTGATGTGGAGCGTCACCTATCGCTGGTACGGCTGGTGGACCGGCCTCGCCCTCATCGCACTCACCGTCGCTCTGCAGCCGCTCCGCCCCCGCCCCGCTTTCAGCCTCGCCCGCGCCGTCCTCCTCGGCGTCCTGCTGGCAGGCCTCTTCTACCTGAACTTCATCACCTTCCTCTTCGCCTTCGCGCTCCCCGCAGCCATGTTGCTGCGCTACCGGACCGAGCCGCGCACCAAGCTCGCCGCCTCCGCCTTTACCACCACGGCCATCTTCCTCGCGCTCGCTGCCCCTCAGTTCCCAGCGATGATTGCGATCCATCTCCCCTACGGCCAGTCCCAGCGGTCCGGCATCCTGAATTCGACGCTGCACCTGATCCAGTCGATCGCTGCATCGGAGGCCTATCTTCCCTGGCATCCCCTGGCCATCGCCGCCGATCTGCTTCTCGCTGCGCTGTGCCTCTGCGGCCTCCTCGCACTGCTGCGCCGCCTCCGCTCACCCCGCATCTCTGCGACTAGCGCCGGCGCCTTCGCCCCGATCCTGCTCTTCAGCCTGCTCTTCTTCGTCCTGGTCGCCGCATCCGGCCTCGGCGGCAGGCCGCGCAACGGTTTGCTTCTCGTCGTGGTCCTTGCCCCCGCCGCAGCGCTCATCACAGACACGCTGAACCAGCGCACACAAAGCGCCATCCTGATATTTTTCGCGTGCTGGAGCTCAGTCGGCATCGCGCATCTGGCCGGCCGCTACGGGCTCTCGAAGGCCAGCATGATCAGCCGTCCCGAGCAGGTCGTCGCCTTCGTCCACCAGACCTCCGGCACCAACTGCTCCGTCATCATCACCTACGAGCCGATGCTCGCATTCACCGTTACCCAGGCGAACCTGCCACACACCGTCGTAGTTTCACCCTTCCACGAACCCGTTCTCGGCGGCTCACACGATCTACCCGAAAGCGACTGCACCCACGCCTACCTCTACACAGTCCAGTCCTACCTGGCCGATGGAGATGACGCAAAGCAAGCTGTCCAGCAACAGCTCCAATCCGCCACCCACTTCATCGACGGCCCGCCGCGCACCGACTCCTTCAGCTTCGATCCCGACGCCGCCCGCAAGCGCACCCTCGCCCGCATCCCCGGCCTGGCCTCCGCGGCCACGCTGCCCGACTACCGTTACGTTGTCATCTCCGGCCCAATCGATCCAGCCCGCATCTCACCCATGCGCCAGGCCATGCCCGATTACAGCAGCGGCCACATCACCGTCAAAGATTCGCCCCTCAAGCCTTAGCCGCAACCACCCTCGCTTCGGTGTCGAAAACGGTTGGGTCCGGGTCGACGAAGAACTCCGCGTGCAGCGATCGAATCGCCTCTTCCACATCTGACTCCTCGATCATGAAGCTCATGTTAATCTCACTGGCCCCTTGCGAAATCATTCGCACATTGATGTGCTTGATCGCCGAAAACACGCGCCCCGACATACCGCTGCGTCCGCGAATATCCTCTCCAACCAGGCAGATCAAAGCCTTGTGGCCTTCCATCTTCACATCCGCGATCCTGCTCAAATCCTCGCAGATCTCCGGTAGGCGCTCATTCGAGTCCACGCTCAGCGAAATGCTCACCTCACTGGTCGAAACCATATCGATCGCGCAGTGATACCGGTCGAACACGTCGAACACGGACTTCAAATATCCATGCGTCATCAACATCCGGCTCGCCACGATGTCGATGATCGTCAGCCGCTTCTTCGCCGCAATGCTCTTGAACGGACTGGCACACGGTGGAGCCATCGCCGTAATCTTGGTACCCTCATTCCCCGGGTTGCGCGAGTTCAGCACCCACACCGGAATACTCTTCTGCACCGCCGGAAGAATGGTCGCCGGATGCAGCACCTTCGCGCCAAAATACGCCAGCTCCGCCGCCTCCTCGAAGCTGATCGTCTTCACCCGCAGCGCATCCGGACAAATGCGCGGATCGGTGGTCATAATCCCATTCACATCCGTCCAAATCTCAATCGCCTCTGCGTGCAGTGCCCCGCCTACCAGCGCAGCCGTAAAGTCGCTTCCACCGCGCCCCAGCGTCGTTGTGATTCCGTCAGCCGTCGCGCCAATGAAACCACCCATAACCGGCGTATCTCCCGCCTCTACCAGCGGCAGCACAATCTCTTCCAGCTTCGCCTCAATCGCTGCATCCTGCGGCGCGGCCTTGCCGAAGTGATTGTCCGTAACGATGCACTCCCGCGAGTCCACCCGCACGCCCCTTAGTCCATGCTGCGCAAACGCACCGGCCACCATCCGCGAAGAAAATCGCTCGCCGAAACTCAGCACGTTATCGCTGGTACGCGGCGTCAGTTCGCCCACCGCCGCGATCCCCCGCAGCAAGTCGTCCAGCAGGTCGAACCCACGCTGCAGCGCTTCCTCGACCTCCGTGAAGATCTCGCCGCACATCATGTCGGAGGTCGTCTCGATATGCCGGTTGCGCAGCCGCGCCGCAATCATCAGCGCGCCTTTCTTATCACCGCGCCCCGCCGCGCGTCCGGCAGCCAGCAGCAAATCGGTCACCTTGGCCATCGCCGACACCACCACAATCGGCTTCATGCCCCGCTCTCGCCGCCCCTGCACAATCGTTGCCGTGCGCAGGATCGCCTTCGCGTCCTCCAGCGATGTGCCGCCAAACTTCATCACCACCAGGCCGGCCCGCGGGTGGCCCACATCTCGCTTCTGAGATGTGGGATCAATCGATCCCTTCTCGCTCATACCAGCCACCAACGCTCGTGTGCCCCATTCATCGCAGCCTTATCGCGATGAGTGGGATGCAAAATGCTCAGTCTGCCCATTTTCCTCATACCAGCACCGCGTCTCGTACCACCACTGCCTTCTTGAAGTCCAGCTTGCCCAGCCGCGCGAGCACTTCGGCGTTCAACACCGCCGCCCCCGCTGCCCCGCGAATCGTATTGTGGCTCAGCACCACAAACTTCCAGTCCAACAAATTGCACTCCCGCAGCCGCCCCACCGTCGACGCCATCCCATTGCCGCGCATCCTGTCCAGCCGTGGCTGCGGACGATCCACGCTCGCATCAAATTCCACCGGAAGTTCGGGAGCCGTAGGCAGCTTTTGTTGCGCCAGCGGCGCAAACTCAGACCACGCAGCAAGCACCTCCTCGCGCGTCGCCTTCGTCTTGAATTTGATCGATACGCACTCCATGTGCCCGTCTTCGACAGCGACGCGATTGCAATGCGCGCTCAGCTTCGCATCCAGCATCTCGATGCCGCCACGGCCCATCCGCCCCAGCAACTTACCCACTTCCTCCTGCAGCTTTTCTTCCTCGTTCTTGATATACGGAATCACGTTGCCCAGAATATCCAGCGACGCCACGCCCGGATAACCAGCGCCGCTCACCGCCTGCATCGTCGACACAAACAGGCTCTCAATCCCGAACCGCTCCTCCAGCGGCTTCAGCGCCAGCACCAGCCCGATCGCGCAGCAGTTCGGATTGGTCACGATGAACCCTCCCGGCTGTCCGCTCGCCGCCCCGTCGAGCCGCCAGCTCTGTCGCTCAATCAACTCCAGATGGTCAGCATTCACCTCCGGCACCACCAGCGGCACGTCCGCCGTCATGCGGAATGCACTTGAATTCGACACCACCGCGCATCCGGCCGCAGCAAACTGCGGCTCCAGTTCGCGCGCGATGTCGGCATCCAGCGCGGCAAAAATAATCTTCGGCAACTCGCCTTCAGGAGTTCCCGCCGGCACATTCGGCATCACCATCATCGCGGCGATGCGCGCCGGCAGCGGCGTATCCAGCTTCCACTTGCAAGCCTCGCCGTACGTCTTGCCCGCGCTGCGATCGCTCGCCGCAAGCCACGCAATCTCAAACCACGGGTGATTATTCAACAACTGAATGAACCGCTGCCCCACCATGCCGGTAGCGCCAAGGATGCCTACTTTACGTCGTTCCATATCTCTTAAGAATACCGCAGACCCGCCCGATTCTGCCCCAAATTGGGTGCCCATGACCGACGTAGGCACTTCCGCGCCGATCGTGGGGATATTCTGCTTCTCCGTCATGCGCCGGTGCTAGCGCAGCAGGTCTCCCACGGGGCAATTCGCCCGATCAATCGGCCCGCCCGGAGCTGTCACCGTAAAGCTATACGCGCAGCTTATATGCGAGTTCCCTTCGCCAATCCGCTGATACACATACAGCGTCTTGTTTCCCGGGTTATACACCGTCAGCGCCGCCTGCGGTCCCGCCCCGGTCATTTGAAACTCCAGCCCCGCATCGCCTCCGCGCGACGACGAGGATGAAGAGGACTTCTGCGCCAGCACAGTCGTTCCCGCACCCCGAGCCCACCAGCCGACCGCAACCGCCAGGCACACCAAAGCCACACCCCGAACCAACGCACCGACACGCATCATGGAATTGTCCTCTTGGGAATGAAATGAATACTCCCAAGAGACGTTCCCCGCAACTCATCCGTTATCGCACGCAGCGGGAAACGCGCCAATCCGTGCCCATATCGGCGTAATCCGTGTCAAGCCTCCGCCCAGCGAGCCAAAGACCTAACTGTCCCGGTCCCGCCGCCGCCGCGAGTAGTAATTACCCGAACCGCCCCAGGCGAACAGCACCGCAATCAGATGGATGATAAACCACAGCGAGAGTCCCTGGTCCACATAGATCATGTACAGGACCAGTACCCGCGGCAGCAAAACCGCCACAATCAGCGGGATCAGCCCGTTCAGATGAAACGGTTGCGTCCCTCCCTCCAGCCACAGCAGTCCCAGCGCGACCCGCGGCAAAAACAGCGAGAACACCAGAAACCACAAGGGCAGCGTATGAATCACCATCAGCACATGCAAGTCCATCCCTTACCGTCCCTTCCATAACTGAGCACGCAAGAACCTCACGCCCGAATGCATCTCCCGACCATCGGGAGGACTACGCAAAGCCCAGTACGCGTCACGAAGTGACCTCCATCGCCGCAATCACCGCATCCCCAAACGCGATCGTGCCACTCGTCCCGCCAACATCCCTGGTCAGCACCTTGCCGTCCGAATACACCTTCTCCAACGCTATCTGGATCCGCTCCGCAGCCGCCTTCTCGCCGATGTGGTGGAGCATCAACACCGCACTCTGCAGCAGCGCCGTCGGATTCGCCAGATCCTTGCCCGCAATGTCCGGAGCCGATCCATGCACCGCCTCGAAGATCGCGCACTCCGTCCCCAGGTTGGCTCCCGGAACCAGCCCCAGCCCGCCCACAAACGCGCTGCACAGGTCGCTCAAAATATCGCCATACAGGTTCTCCGTCAGCAAAATATCGTACTGGTACGGATTCATCACCAGCTGCATACAAGTGTTATCCACGATGTGCTCCGCGTACGTCACTTCGGGATAAGTCTGCGAAACCCCGCGGCAGCACCGCAGAAACAGCCCGTCCGAAAGCTTCATGATGTTCGCCTTGTGGATCGCGTGAATTTTCTTGCGCCCATGTTTGCGCGCATACGCAAAGGCAAACTCCGCAATCCTGGTCGACGCCTTCTCAGTAATAATCTTCAGCGACTGCACCACGCCCGGAACAATCTCATGCTCCAACCCGGCGTATAAGTCTTCCGTATTCTCGCGCACAATAATCAAGTCGATGTTCGGATACCGGGTCTTCAATCCCGGCAGATTCTTCACTGGCCTGAAGTTCGCGAACAGTTCAAACTTCTGCCGCAGTGTAACGTTGATCGACGAAAACCCGCCGCCCACCGGAGTCGTCACCGGCCCCTTCAGAGCAACCTTGTTCTCTTCAATCGACCGGTAGAGCGCCTGCGGAATGTACTCGCCGAAGCGCTCAAACGCCTCGGCCCCGGCAGCAAACTTGTGCCAGTCGAACGCAACGTTCGTCGCCTTCCCCGCAGCTTCCACCACTCGCACTACAGCCGCCGAAACCTCCGGCCCAATCCCGTCGCCGGGAATCAACGTAATCGCATGCGTCCTGCTCGCCATCGTTCTCACCACTCCCACTTCTTTTTGTCATCCCGCAGCGCTAATGTTTGTCATTCCGCAGCGCAGCGGAGGAATCTGCTTATTCTCTTTGCATGCGCCCTACCGCCGCTTTCTCGCATCTCTCCCGCTCAGCAACTCTTCCAACTCAACCTTGAACTCACGGACATCTTTGAAGTCCCGGTACACGCTGGCGAATCGTATGTAGGCAACCGTATCGATCTCCTTCAGCCGCGACATAATCAGCTCGCCAATCTCGCTGGTCGTCCGCTCGCGCTCCGGCGAATCCACCACGTATGCCTCGGTCTCATCCACCATGCGCTCCAGCGCCGCACCCGACACCGGTCTCTTCTGGCACGCGTGCATCAGCCCCTCAAGAATCTTTTTGCGGTCGTACTTCTCCCGCCGCCCGTCCTTCTTCACCACCATGTACGGAATCTCGTCGATGCGCTCGTACGTCGTAAAGCGCTTGTTGCAGCCCTCGCACTCACGCCTCCGCCGGATCGCGTCCGCCTCTTTACTCTCGCGCGAATCCACCACGCGATCCTGCGCAAACCCGCAGTAAGGACACTTCATCGGCTACACATCATTGCGAACAAAATAAACCCCGTAGGCAACGATTCTACCAGCGCCGCCAAGGTTCTCTGCTTATTGTCATTCTGACCCTGAGCGAAACGAAGGGGAAGAATCCCCGTATTGGTCCTTGTCGTTGCTCGTTCCTACTCAGCGCGGCTACAGCGCACCTCACGCTCTTGCGCATAGGTCTCCCTTACACAATCCACCCGCCACCCACAACTTCATCCCCGTCATAGAACACCGCCGACTGCCCCGGCGTAATCGCCCGCTGTGCCTCATCGAACTCAGCCCGCACGCGATCCTCGCCCTCCATCCGCAGCGTAGCCCAGGCCGGCTCGTGCCGATGCCGGATCTTCACCCGCACCCGCATCTCCCCTTCCAACCGAGCCACCGAAATCCAGTTGAGCCGCTCCGCCCTCAGCTCCCGCGACATCAGCTCCTCATCTCCGCCCACCGTCACGCGATGCGAATCCGGATGAATCGCCAACACATACCGCGGAGCCGTATCCCCTATTCCCTGTTCCCTGTTCCCTGTTCCCTGACTTCCTGTTCCCTGACTCCCCAGCCCCTTCCGCTGCCCCACCGTAAACCCATGAATCCCCGCATGACGCCCCACCACTTCGCCACTCGCCGTCACCAGTTCACCCGCCGAGTCCGGCATCTCCTCGCCCTTCTCATCCAAATAGGCCGCCAGAAACGCCGAATAACTCCCACCCGGGATAAAACAAATCTCCTGCGAATCCGGCTTCTGCGCCAGTTCGAGCCCAGCCTCGGCGGCCATCACCCGCACTGCCGGCTTCTGCATCTCACCCAGCGGAAACAGTGTCCGCGAAAGCTGCTCCTGCGTCAGCCCAAACAGAAAGTAAGTCTGGTCCTTCGTCTTATCCTCTGGCCGCGAGAGAATCCACCGCCCCCGCGCCTCGTCGAACCGGTTCCGCGCATAGTGCCCCGTAGCCACGCGATCCGCGCCAATCTGCAGCGCAGTAGTAATCAGCGCGTCGAACTTCAAATGGTTGTTGCAGAGCGTACACGGAATCGGCGTCCGCCCTGCTAGATACTCATCCACAAACGGCCGTACCACCTCGGCCTCAAACCGAGCTTCCTGGTTTACCAGGTAGTACGGAATCCCTAGATGCTCCGCCACATGCCGCGCGTCATACACGTCGTCGATCGAGCAGCATCGCCCGCGCACCGCCTCGGGCATGCCCTCGTGCCCCGCCAGCCGCCGCTGATTCCAAAGCTGCAGCGTCAGCCCCACCACCGAGTGCCCTTCCGCACGCAGCAGCGCCGCCACCGCCGAGGAGTCAACTCCCCCCGACATCGCGACCGCAATCGTCTCCAGCTGTGCATTCGCGCTCACACAACCATTATCGCAAGTTCTACTTCCCCTGCGCTGCGCCTGCCGAATACGGCTTCACATCCCCGCAGTCCGCGCCCAGATACTTCGATGACATCTTACTGTCAAACTTCATCGTCGTCGAACCCCGCGGAGTCGTCATCGTGCCTTCCATGTGGGTCGTTCCAGTCGCATGGTCGGCATCCACCACGTGAAAGGTCGAGTGCCCTTTCATCGTTGTCTGCTGCATCGTGCAAGCCGTGTCGAACGACAGAGTGCTTCCCGTTTCCTGGCGGTTCGAAAAGGTACACTTCAGCCCAGCCTTTTGCTGAGCGTCATTCAGCATGCTGTCCATGCTTGCCTGCGAGGCCATGCAACCCTTATGCGTCGTCGTCACCGGAGCTCCGCCCATCCTCGACCGCATCATCGCCTGCTGTTCGGGCGGCATCGCCGCCATCCTCGACTCCATCTCCGGCGGCATGGACATTACATTGGTCGATGTAACCTGCGTCTCCCAAAGCCCAGGCTTGATCGGCGCGGCGCCGACCTGTCCAAGCCCGGTGGCCGCGCACATGAGGACCAACACCAAGCCGCTAACCTGCCGTGGCTTCGAGAACAGCAACGTCGATAAGAGATTCATAGGTGCGCTCCTCAAAAAATGAAATGCGAGCCCGGGATTCCGGCAGACTACACGCCCCTCAATCAACTTGGCAACCGCCTTCACCATCCGGACGGGCAACCACCGCTACTTCGTCTCCGTCTGCCGCATGAACTCCGCCAGATAGCCCTTCCACACCGCCGCCGCTGTATGCGTCCCATGCCCGCGCGTCTGGTCCGAAATCGGTAGCAGCACAAATTTCGCCCGCGGCATCTTGCCCACCATCTTCTCCGCAATCCCCAACTCCGGCGGATTGATGTAGTCGTCCGCCGAGTTGATCCACAGCACCGGCACCTCAATCATCCCCAGCTTCGCCGCCGGATTGTAGTTCCGGCTCGCGTTTAGGTAATAGATCATGTCGTTCGCATCCGTGTGCGCCATCGTCCGAGCCAAATAATCATCCACCCACTTCTCCGCGGCCGCCCGCGTCGGCTCGCCCTTCTGCATCTGCAGTGGGCTAGAGCCCATCACCAGCAGCATCTCATTCGCCGTCTTCAACCCCTGCACCGGCTCCGTCTTGTATTCCCCACCCATCCACGCCGGATCCTGCTTGATCGCCTCAATTGCCATGTACCGCATCATGCGGTTGCGCCCCGCCAGTTCCACCGGCAAGCACGCAAAAGGAGCCAGCGCCTGCGCGAACCCCGGGTAAATCTCGCCCCACACAAAAGTCTGCATACACCCCATCGAAGTCCCCAGGATTAGCCGCAGATGGTCCACCTTCATACCGTCTGTCAGCATCCTGTATTGCGCCGTAACCATATCGTCGTAGTCATATTGCGGAAACCGCGCATGCAGTCCATCAGAAGGCTTGCTCGACGACCCATGCCCAATATCATCCGGAAGAATCAGGAAGTACTTCGCAATATCCAGCAAGCCGCCCGGCACAAACAACACATCGGAGAAGATCGGGTTCAGCAGCGAGTGCGCATCCCCGCCCGTGCCATGCAGCAGCAGAACAGCATTATCCACATGCCCCGCGGCGTCCCGGTGCGCCGTCCCCAGCGTCAGATAATGCAGCCGCAGAGATTCGATCGTCTCTCCATCTCTGAACTGAAAGTGGTCAATCGTATAAGTCCCATCCACCGCCGGCCACACAGTCGAAGCGCTCTGACCCGGAGCCACCTGCCCCCAGCCAGTCTGCCCCCAACCAGCCATCGTCGCCAGCCCCCCGAAAACCGCAATCGACATAAAGAACTTCATTGCACCACTCTGCTGACTCAACCGCAATCTAAGATTTCCCCATTGCATTCTCTCTGTCCTCTCTTTTGCTCTGTGTACTCTGTGATTCGCTCTTGCTTTACTCCCCAGTCATCTTCCCCACATCCAAAATCTCAGCAATCTGCGCCTCACTCAACACGCCCTTCTCCCGAGCCACCTCAATCACGCTCCGCCCGCTGGCAATCGATTCCTTCACCAGCTCCGCCGCCTTCGCATACCCAATATAAGGATTCAGAGCCGTAGCCAGCGCCACCGTACTCTGCGCATAAAACTCGCACCGCGTCACATTCGCCGTAATCCCCCGCACACACCGGTGATCCAACTCCCGCAACGCATTCGTCAAAATAGAAACCGACTGAAGCACGTTATAAGCCATCGTCGGCATCATTACATTCAGCTCCAGCTGCCCCGCCTGCACGGCCATCGCGACGGCCACATCGTTCCCCACCACCTGGAACCCCACCATCGCCACCAGCTCCGGCAGCACCGGATTGATCTTCCCCGGCATAATCGACGACCCCGGCTGCAAACTCGGCAGATGAATCTCATTCAGCCCCGTATTCGGCCCCGACGACATCAGCCGCAGATCATTCGCAATTCGGATCACCTCCAGCGCCAGCCCGCGCAACGCGGCGCTCACCTCCGCCATCGGCGCGCACGACTGCATCGCCCACCGCATATCCGCCGCCGGCACCAGCCGCTGCCCCGAAATCTCCGCCAGCTTGCGAATCGCCAGCGCCCGATATTCCGGATGCGTATTGATCCCCGTCCCCACCGCAGACCCACCCAGCCCCAACTCCCTTAGCCCCTCCGCAGCCCGCCCAATCGACTCCCGCGCCTTCCGTATCGCCACGCTATAAGCCGCAAACTCCTGCCC
>JALYIG010000267.1 GCA_030775885.1 Acidobacteriota bacterium
AACTCTGTACACGCGGCCAACACCGGACGCTTACGGACCACCCGATCTCTCGCATCGAGGAGCTCTTGCCTTGGAACTTCGCCCGAAGTCTCGAACCCGTAAGCCAGCTCGCAGCATGAAGAAGACCGCCGGCAAAAACGCGCCGTTCGACCCCGCGTTTCTGCCACACCTCGTCGACCTGATCGACTACGGAGAGATCACCGTGGGCGTACTCGAACCGGTTGGCTGCGTTGCCACCGCCGTCGACGGACACGACTGCCTCGCCATGCTCGTCCGCCGCGACGGCGAGACCCTCGCCCAGTTGCTGACACGGCTCGCCCTGGCCGTCGGTCTCGCCTTCGCCGAGGACATCTTCACCGAAGCACCTGAAATGCTAGTCGAATCGTGGCTACCATCAGAGGTTCTTTATCGTCGAGATATCTCTGGTGCAATCAGAATAACCAGATCTCGGATTCAGGATTACGGCAGGCTATTGACAGAGTGGGAGCACCTGACAATTGCGGCTGGTAAATGGCCGATGGAAGTTAACTGATAGCGGCCAGAGGGCCGTCTTCGTCGGAGACGATGACCGAGGGCTGTTGGCGAGGCGCGTCGAGAGCGGACTTCCTTGACGGCGTCTCCCAGGGTGGGCTTGAGCTTTTCGAGGAGAAGTTTCAGCTCCTGCCTACTCTTAACTTTGGAATCTTCCGAAGCGCCCTCTCAACGCGAATTCCCGATGGCCGTTACGACAAACTGGCTTCTTTTGAATCAAGGTTTCATCGAGGTCATCGCTGACGGCCCTCCGTTGAGCGCTTCCATTTGTCAACTTTTCATGCAGCCGATGCTGCGCATATACGTGCACAGTTAATCTGGCAAGTTTAATCCTTCAGCTCGGAGAAGCCTTGCCAAAGCGCGGACATTCGGTGGTTTCAATACCGTCACGTGGTTTCCGGGAGCATGCGTATAGACGAGGTTAGGAGCCCACCGCCTCCAGGCGTCAAAAAGCTGTCTTTGCTTCTTCATATTCTCTTGTCTTACCGTTTTGGGATCGTCAACCAAGACAAGGCGACTTGGCCCCTGGTAAAGGCTGCCCGGCCTGTAGGGTGTTCGCAAGGCCATCGCAAAAGTACGTAGCGGACCACGCAGCATATCTGGGTTGCTAGATTCAGGACATAGATTTTCACGCACCAGTATCCTGTGAAGGAATCCTATTTGGGCTGACAAATCGAGCGCGTGGAAATCACTTCGCTGAACCCCGAGTGAGCGATTTAGTGTCAACTCAAGTATCGTCATCCACTCCATAAGCACGTCTATTTGATCGTACTCTAAGAAATCGTTTTCATCCTCGTCCGGAACGGAGCTATCAACGATGATTACAGACTCCGGTTTGTAACCGGTTTGCGACAATTTCCTAGCCATTTCGAAAACTATCCAACCGCCAAATGAATGTCCCAAGAGTCGAAGTTTTCCATCGCAATTCATTTGACGGATGTTCCTAAGGTAAAAATCGGCCGCAGCTTGAACAGTCGAATGAGGCACAAGTGAGCCATCTACTCCACGCGGTTGCAATCCATATACGGTTCCTTGCTCCCCTAACCTGCTCGCTAACTCGAAGAGACTTACCACGTTATCACCGGCGCCGGGCACACAGAAGAGAGGAGTGCTTTTAGCTGCTCCCGCTTGCAGTCTAACGATGGGCTGATAGCTCGTTTCCAATATCTTTGGGGACTCTCGGCTTGAACGCAGGACTGCTGTCGAAAGTAAATCGCCGAGGGCGCTAATGTGAGGCCAAACCATTATCGAATCATTCGCTCCCTGGACTGGAATGACTCGGATTTGCCTTCCTGGCACCAGCGTCTTCCATCCTTCAGTATGCGAAATGTCCCGGGTTCCGGTATCCGCCACAAAACAATGAACGGGAACTGGAATGTATTGTGCGGAATATCGTCCAATTGCATCTTCATATTTTTGAACTTGCGGCAATCGATGCCGGATTTGCAGGTCCGTCAATTGATCATGAGAATCTCGCGGTAAGCCATTTTCGGTAGAGTCAAAGCTACCTCGGTTTTGTGGATAGGGAGTATCGATCAGACCCACAAAATTGACCAGCTGATCCACACCTATCAGCTGGGATGCAATCTCATAAGCAAGAATCCCACCCTTGGCGTATCCTGCGATGCGATATGGGCCAGCCGGTTGTACCTCTTGAATCATCCGTACCATTCGTTGAGCCATACCTTCGATAGTCCTAGCGGACAATTTGCCGCTCGCCTCGTGTAATGCGTAAAGAGGAATATTCTCATCAATATGCCGCGCAAGTGCGACGCTATCATCGTGGCCCTGAGGGGCTTCTGCCAGAAAGAGAGGGAGAACTGTGCCTCCTTCTCTTATGCAGAACGCTTTGGGGGGAGAAAATCGATTGCTTTCAGTATTCATATCTGAGGGGAGGATTCTTAGCCGCCGGAAATTAGGGTCTGACTGCAAAATAGACTTATTCGTATTATCCTTTCGACAATATTGAACCCACCAAGGCCCTAATGTTCTCTGAAATTTCGTCGCGTGATCAACCAATCACCTAATTTCCTGACAGATTTGTGGCGAGCGAAGCTCAATCGAATTGCCTACACAAATACCCGATAGGCTGTTAGTCATTCGGAAGAGAAGCGGCGAATTCAGAACCTTACAACCGCACGCTCCACAACGGCAGACGCGTCCTTTGCGCAGAGAAACATATCCGCATTCTACGACAAACCCCAAAAACCTTGATGCGCGCTTTGCTCGCCTTCGCACAATTGGGATGCCAACAACATCGACGCGCGTCTCAAAATCAACGTGGCGACAACGGATTTAGCTTTCGTCGAGATCTTGATACGACAGATTTAACTAACGCCTGGGTGAGCCGTCCCACTGCACTCATGAGCGATCAACCAGGAATTATTATCCCTCACGAGCTTTAATCTCTTGCCCGTCCCACCGAATTCTCCGCATTTCTGATTAATTGCGAAGCTGGAAAATGATACCAAGAGGGACCCTTTCGCTGCTCAACCAAAAGTTGATAACGCACTCGATCCGAGTTAACTAACTGATTATTCTTTGTGTCCGTGCTGTTCACACCCGGAAGCATAATTGCTCCGTCGACAGTTCCGACGTGCTGTCTAAGCTGCTCGAATATCTGTGGAATGGAGAAGGCTGGATCGACATAAAAAGTTGGATCCACGAACGGTTCTCCTGCGAAATAAAATCCTGTTTGCGCAGTCTGCGATTCCAACGTTCGCTTCAGGATCGCGCCGAGCGGAGTAGCAGGGAATACACCCAATCCGACGGTCACTGCAGTCACCCACGGCTGCAATCCCCTTATATCATCGATTGCTCGATACATGTCGTCTGGCGTGTCCCCTGGATAACCGAAAAGCAGTTCGTGCATGACGGCTATACCTTGATCTTTGCAAAGTTGCGTAACGTTCACTATGTCACGCCAACCGAACCACTTACCAAGTCTCCGCAGAGTTTCCGGGTTCGTATGATCAGTTCCGAAATTAATGCCTGCCACCCCAGCCTTAGCAAGTAATCGGGCGTACTCTTCATCAAAGGGAGTTGGCTGGCAGTATGTCCAAAAGCGCACATCCTTGCCGTAGGCCCTGTCAATAATTGCCTTCAGCATCGCTTTGGAATGGGCGATCGGCATATTGAACTCACTATCAGCTGTCTGAAAATCGCGAATACCGATTGCAACAAGCTGGTCGATCTCGCTCAGTACATTTTCGATTATTCCCCTGCGGTATCTGTTTCCTACAGCCGCCGGTTCTGCACAATAACCACATTTCATGGGACATCCGCTCGTGGTACGAATTCCAGCTTGGCCGCCGGTCTTCCAATACCATCCATTGTCCACGTATTCGCGCCGGACGCTGGTCAACGCATCTCGCGACTGCCCATCGAAAACGAATATGTCCGCACCCCCGGCGAGGTCCTTCAGGCTGTTGGTAGCAGTAAGTCGACTGGCAAGTTCGGTAAGCACGATCTCTCCCGGACCCTTCACTCCATACTTGAGACCTAAACGCCGAAGAAACCCCAAAGGATTGACCGAAAAGCCTACACCACCAACGATGATCCGATCGGAGTGCACATAGAACTTGATTACCTCGACCAGCCTCTTGTGCGATTCAAGAAATGACCCTTTTTCCCCCAAGTCAAAGAGTGATGGAAAGTAGAGATCACCCGCATTGCGGAGGGACAAGCCCACCAGATCCGGCTGATGCTCGGCGAAGTAATTGTGAATGGCGACCACGGGGTCTTCCTGGGGACAGAGATCGAGAATCCGGACCTCATGTCCCGCTAATGTAAGAGAGGATCCGAGCACGTCGAGCGCATATGGCGCAATCGCCGGAACCTCAATAAGGTTGAGGTTTACCAACGTAACTTTGGTCACTCGTGATGACGCCTGTATTATCTGGAACACATCGTTACCCATTGCGAGTCCACACTCACCCTTATTATGGCAGAAGCGAAGCACCCACATAGTCTCAGAAAGTAAAGCTGGGCAGGGACAGAGCATCAAGCTGAGCGCAGATCTTCTTTGGAAGAACAAGGTGACTAGATCGTAGATGCTCAGCGACAGATGGATCTCTCATCATCGTTGTCCGACAATTACTGCATGGCTCATCGGGGTGGGTATCTGGTTAACATCAACAAATCCGGCTTCGCGCATCCAGTGAGCATACTCGTCTCCGGTGTAGAACATACCTTCCCCCGATGACAAGACCAAGAAATAAGGAGACCAGCGAGCCGCGCGCAGAGGTCCAGTCTGATCGTTGGATTGCACCCCGTCAAACACTATTGCCAAACCGCCAACTGGCAACGCTTCATAACTCTTGCGGAAAAGCTCTCTGTTAGATCGCTCCGACCATATTGTCATAAAGTGCATGAACAGGATGCAGTCAGCTCCCTCTGGAAATGGATCGGTGAAACTGTTTCCTGAGAATGTTCCAATCCGGTCGGACATTCCCACCTGGGCAATCTGCTCACGGGCGAGAGCACACACAGTGGGTGTTTCAAATACCGTGCCTTTCAAGTGGGGGTGATTGTGCAGAAGAGAACACAATGCGGTTCCATTCCCGCCGCCAACATCCAAGACATGACGAACGCGACCGAAGTCGAAACAACTACTCAATTGCTGCACGCTCGTTGCGCTAGTTGATTGCAACCCAGCCTGGAAAAGCCGCTCTAGTTCTGGTGAATTACTCAAACGTTCGTAGAAAGTTTTGCCATTCCCAGGAAACTCATCGAGCCCGATGTTACGACCAGTTCGTAACGCTTCATAAAGATGGAACATCGGACGATAAACGAGCTTGTGGGCGAACTCAACCGCTGCGGTGATATTTCGCGTACTGTCGCGGCTGAGTAACAACTGTGCCGTCTCGCTATTGTGATAACCGTCTCCTCGTCTTTCGACTAGGCCTAGAGCTGTACATCCAAGGAGGAGGATCCGCATGGACTGATGCTCGATGCCGACACGGCCAGCGAGCTCGGTCATAGAAGCGCCCGGATTTCTCGCCAATAGCGTGAATAAATCAAATTCTACTGCCGACCTGAGAGTTTGAAAAAAAACATGCCCCCCGAGCACCATCTCAAGTCTTTCCATCCCTTCGATCAACTCCTTTTCATCAACATGCACGAGCGATCCTCCAATGGATTGTGGTAGTTCGTTAATTTTTCCTGAAGCGATGCATTATTCCATAAGTCCGGGAGCCGAAACTCTAAGTAGGTTCGTGTTGATCAGCCGACAGAGCTCACCTAGTGAAGGCCCGTCACCGGAACCACGATTCTGTCCAGCAAATGTTGTACATGGCAGATCATTTTCATTGATTTTCGCCTGAACAACCTGTGCATGTGAGTGGTACTCGGTGCTAGTCCGCATTTATCGGCCGATCGTCCTGTCCGCTTGTAATCGATCGCAGTCAAGCCGCGGTCGTCCACTACTGATAAACAACGATATGACGTTATGCCCCAAAAGGCTTCAAAACTCAAGACCACATGCAATCGATGGTCAAAACCATCAAACAGTTCGGGAGCTTGATTCAT
>JALYIG010000268.1 GCA_030775885.1 Acidobacteriota bacterium
CTCATGGAGCAGGTATCCCGTCCCGCCAAACCAGCAGAGAAACGCCGGCAGCGTGAAGCCATTCAGAGCGGACATGTGCCCGCCCGCCTTCGCATGAGCGTGTGTGTGGACATGTGCATGGCCGATATGCAAATGACCAAAATGCACCCGACCTAAACCGCTGAATGCAGCCAGTACGCTCAGCACAAATCCCAGCACAAAACAGATCAGATAAAACGTGACCATCAGGATGCCTTCTTCCTGCGCGGCGCCGTAACCTGCGCCGGCGAAACTTCACCGGGATGGAGAATATCGCTCAACCGGTCGACCAGCCCCGGAGCCTTCATCACCGACTCCAACAGCAACAAACAGCCGCGCGAATCCTTATAGTGCGCCAGCGCCAGCAGCGCGCGGCACAACTCCGGATCGCGCCTGCCAAACCGCTCAGCCCCAGCCACCAGCCACAGATCAAGCTGGTCCTCCATAATCCCAATCGTGCGCAGCTCCGCCTGAAAGTCTTCGGGATCCTCAACCAGGTATCCGGGATGAACCTTGAAGAAACGCGCCAGCAGCAGCCTCGTTGTATTCGTCAGGTGTGGCCGCGCGCCCGACTCGATCTGCGACAAATACGACTGCGAAATCCCCTTGCCCTTGGTCTCCGCGGCAATCGCCCGCACCAGCTCCTGCTGCGTCATCGCACGTCCCAGCCCGCGGAGCGACCCCTCCACTTCCCGCAGGTAACAAATCTTCTCCGCCAGTTTCACCAGCGCTCCTTATTGCAATCCGTAATAAACATATTACAGATTGCAATATGACGCAAGACAAATCTGCGGCCTGCAAAAAAAACGTTATGCGTTATTGAGGAGGTGTCTTTTGGGAGGGTCGCTGCGCTGCGGCGGAAGCCTCTGGAGTAGCCCTCGCGCGCATCATGGCGAAAGTAAGCACTGTGCCGCGCTGCAGCGTCAAGTCGCGGTCGATGCGAACGATCACGCCCGGACCTAAGTCAGGGAGCACCTCGAAATAGCCTGTGCCGGAGTCTGAGATGTTATACGAGCTTGCTCCGGGCATGCCAACGGAGGTTGAGCCGGGAACAACGGGCTGCTGGGCAATCTTTAAGCGGGCAATCACAGGGATCACGCTCTTATCCGGGAATTGGATCGCTCCAACGCGCAAGGCGATAGCGCTGTTCTTTACTCCGTGCCCATGGGTTGTTACGTTCTCAACCGTCCCCAAAGCTTTCGAGCCCTTTGGCACCACGGTCCCGTCCGGCAGGGCAGACTGCTCGGGGATCGACACCTCAATTTTGTCGCCAACCTTCGCAGTCCAGCTATCGATCTGAGAGGTCAGCGTTCCATGCACCACCGCAGCCGGATAGCGCTTGCCGTCGATCAGAATCTCGTGGGGGATTTGCTTCTCGTCTTTACCGGGCACGGGCTTCACAAAACCGCGATCACTAGGCGTCGCCTTCTGCACGCCATCCGTAGAATGAACCGCGTCGGTGACATCAGTAGTGGTGACGTCTGTCTGGCTAACTTGCCCCAGCAAAGGAACAGTCACCAGGACAACGAATAGGGCAACGGATGCACAGTTCATGAGTCTCATCCCCAAGTGTTGGTTAGCGTACCCTAGAATACCCTCTCGACCTTCCATGTGCACAATTTTCGCAAAGGCCGCGCAACTAGAGCAAATTTCCCTTCAGCTACGAAGCTATTTCAAGGGCGTCATTCTGGACGAAATCCAGAATCTCGGTACTTGTTTTTCGTGGCTCCTCTACACCTTGAAGGAAACGGCTCTGAAGCTGTTTTCAAGGCCGTCATTCTGGACGAAGTTCAGAATCTCGGTAGTTGCTTTCCGTGGCTCCTCTACACCTTGAAGGAAAAAGATCTAAAGCTGTTTTCAAGGGCGTCATTGCTGGCTGCAATGTTATGCCGTCACCCCTGCAAAGTTGTGCCGCCGCCCTGCGGAGGCAACGCTGCAAAGTTATCTAGGCACCCGTTTCAGACGAATTCCGCCAGTCAGCGAAGGCTGAATTCTCAGTTGCTCAAAAGCCCGATTTGAGGGCAGTTCAATCACTTCTAGTTTGTCGTTATCGGGGCAGATAGGACGTCGGCATGCGCAACTGGGAGCGAGGATCGGTGCGGGCTCGTCTCCATATTGGCCTTTGCGTCAGCCAGCGCTGTAATCACAAATAAGTAGGCCCGACCGGGCGCCAGCACGTTGGGAGGTATTGTCATCGAGGTCTTTGCTGTGCTCAACGTCGTTGAGGATAAGTATAAGTAATTCACTGTGCCATTCGGCGATGGCAATGTAGTTGGAGTCATGATCACCACGTTGTAGCCGAACGGTGTGCCAATCGCGGGTGGGTCCCAACTGAGCGTCACCGCGGTGCTGTAGACCGTGGTTGCCGTGAAGAGGTCGGCCCCGTTGATCTTCGGGTTCCGCACGCCTGAAAGCAGCGGTTTGACGGTCGCGGTGGGCAACACGGTCGTTTGATCATTGATCAGACTGATGCTTTGGGTCTGGCTGGTTCCGGGTACCGGAACAACGACCGAAGCGTTCTGGCATACGCGGAAAATGCGTCTCCAGACGGCGGGGAATGGATCGCCGTATTGCACGGTGCCGTCTATATCCGTTGTCAAAGACGTGTTGAACGAGCAACTGCCGGGAATCAGTCCCAAAGCGTGGCCTGAATTCGTCCAAATGAGGGGGATTTGGGATGAGCTTGCTACGTTTGGACCGGCGATGTAGGGCTGTATGGCAAGGGAAAAACCGTCCCCTGTCGTGGTAGGCGTCGCAGGCGCAATACGATCCAGGAGGGGCGCCCACGCGGAACTCTGGACGCTGAGGTGGAGCGACGTTGGAACCGTGGGATTCAATGCCCCACTGATGGTGTTGAACGCGCCGCTGCTCAAAGAAAGATAAGATAGCGTGAGTTCAGGGCCAAGCACGTATCCGGCTGTGGATCCAAACGCAGCAGGTTCGTACTGCATG
Source organism: Acidobacteriota bacterium (assembly GCA_030775885.1). Taxonomy (GTDB): domain Bacteria; phylum Acidobacteriota; class Terriglobia; order Terriglobales; family Acidobacteriaceae; genus Edaphobacter. Next base: position 2,971 of record JALYIG010000268.1, read on the forward strand.
ACGAAGCCATTCTTCATCGAAGAAAAATCAATGTTGCTGTTGACTACAAATGCTCCGAAGAAGGTAGTGGAACCTGCAATCGTCGAGGCCCGGTCGTGCGGCGTTGGCACATCAAAGGTATCGAATTCCAGCAGACCACTCGTAGGCGTCGGGTCCAATGATGTGAAGCTAAAGTTGATGTGCGTCGTCGAAGTGGTCGCAACGACATTGTTGCCTGGAAAGAAGTAGTCACCTCCCACGTCGAAGGTGCTGCTGCTCGTCCAGTAAGTACCGCGCTCGGCGATTCTCAGCCAGTAGTATCCGGCGGGCACATTGGGAATGTCGAATTCTCCATTCGCGCCAATGCTTCCGGAGAGGGTCGTGAAGGAGCCGTCCGTCTGCGGCACGAGCGCTGCAACGAAAGAGGTGACGGGAGTCCAGTCGAAGGGCTTGTTCGTTGACCCGCCGCTTTCATTCCATAATGTATCGATCCAGCTGATGCGGATGGTGCCGGATGGCGTCACGGTCCAGGTCTGTGTTGCCGATCCGCCGTCTGACTCAGTCGCAGTCACGGTGAAGCTGTTCGGAAGCCGGGACTGTCCCGCCGTGGGTGTCCACGAAATCGTATTTCCGCCGAGCGTCGCGCCGATTGGTCCGTTGGTCAAGGAGAACGTCACCGCACTGCCGTTCACCGCGGGTTGGTAGCTGTACAGCGATCCCTCGACCGCTTGCGTACCTGGCGTGCTGGCAAAAACAGGAGCAACCCGGTTTGCGATTGTGATGTCCCTGCCGCAGGCCGAGAGAAGAAAGACGATCCACGTGACAAGCACGACCGGGTATCGCTGCAAATGGTACATCTCGCTCCAGGAAGATCGGCCCTAGGCGCAAGCGCACCATTGCGTTACGTCAGCGGAAGCATCAGGGCAGGTCGGATTTTCCGATCAAGCGGCTGCGAGATCACAAACTGTTGAATCGCGCGATGCAGCGGAGGGGCCGGGATCATTCTAGGCGCGGGGTTGCCGAACTTCAAGAAAAATAGCGGCTCAAGTTCGCAGAGCCATGGCATCCATCAACTCGGCTAAGCCTCATTACTTCAAACTGCCGAAATACGGGGTTTTGAGCAACTGAGAATTTTCCGAACACGCCTACGGCGTGGATGATATTTTGACGACCAATAGTGGCGGCATGGGTGACGGCATAACTTTGCACAGGGTGACGGCATAAAAGTGAAACGGGTGCCGGAATTGAGTGCAGCCAGCACAACGGACTTGTGGGACACCCCCTAGCGAACCTCGGAGTAAGACGTGTCTTGTTCAAGGAAAGAGTGCGGCTTTCGGACGCCGAGGTAGCTCTCTTTCCAGCGCCAACTTATTTCAGATATCCCTTGGAACTCTGCGAAGCAAGCCAACTTGGAGTTCGCCCTCCTCTCCGCCACCGTCTCTTCCGCTAACTCTCTAATTTGGTGTGTCTTACCTGCGCCAAAACTATTTTTCGCAAAAATACTCAGCAAAATCGCCTGTCAAGCCCCAAAACTACCTAACTCTATGACCCGTAAGGAGATAAGCTCTGCATAGTAGTTACGGTCGACGTGCTAGCATTAAGGTAGTTGATCAAGTGAGAAAAGCTCTGGCCACCCGCCAGAGCTTTTTCATTTAATCCATTCAGAATCTTGAATTTAAAGATAACATGCTTAGAATCTTATATTTAACTCTAACCATTATGGAATCTTATATTTGCGGAGGAGAAAATGTCATCTTTCAGAAATGACGTGGCTTACGGGGCACTACCCCCTATTGGAGGTGGGGGACACTTTCATCTGGAGGCGCGCAGTTCAGCCGCAATCTCCCCCGCCGCCTTTCGGGCATCGTCCTCCCGGTCCGGCGGAAAGCTCACCGCACCAACTCGAGCATGCCCGCCGCCGCCGTACCGCTCGCAGATTGCCGCCAAATTCACCAGCTCGGCGACCGGCACCTTGGTCCACGGGTTTGTCCCCACCGAAACCTTGGTCCGGAAACTCGACCGGCTCAGCCCCACGTTGTATATCGCCGCCGGATGCAGAAAGTACGGGATGAACTTGTTGTATCCCTCCGTGAGCTTGTCCGTAATGTCGAACGTCACCACCCCGCGATCCAGCATCGTCCTCTCCCGCAGCAGTTCGATACCCGCAACGTGCCGTTCCATCAGTGGGCCGAGTTCGGCCTGGATAAATGGCTGGTCGAGCACCTCCTGCAAGCTCATCTCGGTCAGCAGCGGAATCACCCGCGGCACAAACCCCTCGCCCGAGCTTTCGATCACCATCGTCAACTTCATCGCCGGCGCGGCCATCCCAACCGCCGCCTCGGCGCTCTCATACCGCGCCCCATCCACAATATCCGCCCAGTGGATCAGCTCCCTGAGCGGCGCCGTGTCGAAGCCAAACTTATCGCGCGCAACATCCGCGATCAAACTGGTACACGACACATAATTCGGATCGTAAAACTTGCCTCCAAGCAGCTCTGGCCCGGGTCCATCCTCCTGATTCTGCCACCCCACAAAATCCTGGTGGTCCTCCGGCGTAAGAAAGGCGCTCTGATGATGATCGAACCACCACGTCACTCGCGGCGACGCAGAATACTTGAAGTCGACAATTGCGTTCTCGCCGTCCACAAACGCCGTCTCGTCGAACAGAGAACCCGCGCGATGCATCAGCCCGAAGTAAGAGAAGTCCTGCGCTGTCCCGATACATTCCCGGTGAAAGCGCGTGAACAGGGACGCAGAGCACGCGCCATCGAAGCAGTGATCGTGATAAAAGACCCGGCACTCCAAGCTGCAAACCTCCGTCTTACTCGCCAGCCAACACTCGCCGCCGACCTCCGGCAACTGCGACCCGAATCTCTAAGCATTGACGGCGATCGCACCTGTGTCAAGCCGAATGTCCCAACCAGCTCTTGCCGAACGTGGATATTCGCCTTCACAGCATCGCCGTATAGACTTTCATCATCCCGATCCCGAGGTGTGAATGTTGGAAGAATTGCCGGAATCACAAATCCCGCCCGCCGACCCCGGCCAGCTACCCGCTCCGCTGCGGCCCCTTCTGAGCACCATCCTCACCGGCCCCGATGGACTGCGCGCGGGATGGGGCCTTCTATTCTTCCTCGTACTTTTCTTCGCAATGTCAAACGGCGCGATGGCGCTGATCCATGCCATCACCTCGCATCTGCACCACGGAAATCACACCCCTCAGGTCTACTTTGGACCCACCCCCGTCGAGGTCCTCTCCGGCGAAGGCTGCCTCGCACTCGTCGCGTTGCTCGCCACCTGGATCATGTCTCGTGTCGAACGCCGCCCCTTCCTTGGATACGGACTCGCCCCCGCAAGATGGCTGCCGCGCCTGCTCGCTGGCCTGATATGGGGTCTCGGTTTTCTCTCTCTCCTAGTCTTCGTGTTGCGTGCAGCCGGGCTGCTGGTCTTCGATCACCGTGCCTTGTCCGGCGCAACCGCAGTCCAATTCGGCGCTTACTGGTTCGCAGCCTTCCTCGCGGTCGGTTTCTTCGAAGAAATCTTCTTTCGTGGCTACATGCAGTTCACCCTCGCCCGCGGATTGGCCGGCATCTTCGGCTTACTCGGCGCAAGCAACCGCCAGACACGGGGCTTCTGGACCGCCGCGTTCCTCGTATCATTCGGCTTCGGCTTTTCCCATTCATCCAACCAGGGCGAGTCGCCTATCGGCCTCCTGTCCGCCAGCCTTATCGGCGTCGTTTTCTGCCTAAGCCTGTGGCGGACTGGCTCCCTTTGGTGGGCTATCGGACTCCACGCCGCATGGGATTGGGCCCAATCCTACCTCTACGGTGTCGCGGACAGCGGCACCATCGTCGCAAGCCATTTGTTAGTGACCCACCCTCTGGGCAGGATCATCCTCTCCGGTGGACGCACCGGGCCCGAAGGCAGCATCTACATCCTGCCGATCATCCTCATGATCGCCATCGTCATCCTGCTTACCCTTCCGCGGACGCATAAAGGCTACTCACCGCGCGACGCTTCGGATCATCAGGCTGCATTAGACTTAGCGTAGTTCATGAGCTTCGAAGAAACCACCCTCGCGCCCGCCGCCGATCAGCCCTCGCAATCTGGCCGTCGTCGCTGGCCTGCGATCACCTCCGGAGTTTTGATCCTGTTGGTCGCGCTGGCAGTGGCCGCTTTCTTTCTGGAACGCCTTCACATTGCCAACCAGATGCGCGCCAACCTGCCCCAGCTCGACGGCTCGCAAACGGTCTACGGCCTTGCATCATCCGTCACGGTCCAGCGCGACTCCCATGGCGTTCCCCACATCCACGCCAGTTCGTTGGACGATCTCGTCTTCGCCCAGGGATACATCACCGCGCAGGACCGCCTCTGGCAGATGGACCTGCTCCGCCGCCACGCAGCCGGTCAACTCGCCGAGATCGTCGGTCGCGCCATGCTGGAGCACGACCGCCTCCAGCGCACGCAGCAGCTTCGGGCCGCAGCGGACCGCGCAGTCGGCGTGCTGCCCACGGACCAGAAGCACTGGCTAGAGGTCTACGCCCGCGGCGTCAACGCCAGCATCGTCGCCATGCACGATCGCCTTCCCATCGAGTTTCGCCTCCTTGGCTATAAACCAGCCGCCTGGACACCCCGCGACTCCATCCTCACCGAGATCGCGATGTACCAGGATCTGACCAACGGCTTTCCCGAGAAGCTGGGACACGAAGCGATCGCCGCACAAATTCCGCCCGACTTGATCGCCGACCTGTACCCCACCGGCTCATGGCGCGACCATCCTCCCGGTCAGCCCATCCCCGACGTCACCGCCCCCCAACCCGAGCTCCCCGACGTCCCACTCGACGAGTCGCAGACGAAGCTGCGCCGCCCCAACCTCGGCCGCATGTCCTCTAACAACCTGCTCGCGCTTAATCAAACCATGGCGCTCTTCCATCCCTGCGACACCTGCGTCGCTGGTTCCAACGGATGGGCCGTCTCCGGCGCGCGCACCGCCTCCGGAAAGCCTCTGCTATCGAACGACATGCACCTCGCCCTCTCGGTGCCCGGCCTCTGGTACGAAGCCGACCTCCAGGCTGACATGCCCGCTCCCGCCGTCTCGTTCCACGCCGCAGGGGTAACTATGCCGGGCGCTCCGTTCGTCATCGCAGGCCACAACCAGCACATCGCCTGGGGATTCACCAACCTCGGCGCCGATGTTCAAGACCTCTTCATCGAGCACACTCGAGGCACGCCCAATGGCGGCGCCGAATACCAGACGTCCGGCGGCACGTGGCGCCCGATCGCCTATCAGCATGAAGTCATCCACATTCGGGGCGGCGCCGATGTGACCCTCGATGTGCCGCTCACAAGCCATAGCGGAGTGGGTACGCCGATCATCACCAGCGTCTATCCCAACGAACGCCGCACCCTCAGCCTGCAGTGGACGATCTACGATCCCGCGAACCTCACCGCGCCATTCCTCGCCGTCAATTCAGCCACCGACTGGCCCTCTCTACTGAGTGCCCTCTCGGCTTGGGGAGGCCCTCCAACCAACCTTATGTACGCAGACGACCAGGGCCACATCGGCTATCACGCTGTCGGCCGGATCCCAATTCGGGGCGACGCCAACAATCCTGGCCCTCTCTCGCCGGTCCCCATCGACG
>JALYIG010000269.1 GCA_030775885.1 Acidobacteriota bacterium
TCCGTAGTCAACATGGTGTCGCAGCGGATTTGTCGAGGGCAGCGTCGACAGGCTCTGCGCCGCGATGCCAGCGTTCCCCTGCCCGTTCGGCACGTCGTCCAGCGCCTTCGAGTAGGTGTAGTTTGCCAGCAGCGTCAGCGTTTTCACGCGGCGCTGCCCGGTGATCTGCAGCGAATTATAGTTTCCGCTCAGGTCCTGAGTGGCCTGCCCGATACTGCCGAACTGAGTCGAACCGGTCGGGGGCGCGCCGACCGGGTTGCCATTGAAGATACGCCGCTGGTCCGTGCCGTACGTGCTGCCCGGCGTGTAGACCGCGGGATTCAGCTCCACCGTCTCCGTCTGGTGCCGCGACTGCGAGCCGACGTACGCAATCCGCCCCAGGAAGTCGTGCGCGAACTGGTGCTCTACCGTCAGGTTAAAGTTGTAGGTAACTGGCGCCTCCATCCGCGAGTTGGCGCGCGGATCGTAGGTCACGACTAAGATGGGCGTCGGCGTGAACGGGAAGGTCGGCAGCGGCTTCGCCGGCGGTGGGAACGGATTCGCCAGCCCTTGGTACGGATTCGACAGCGGCCCGGCCGGAGTCGTCACCGCCACCTGTGTGCTGAACGGCGAAACATCGACGAAGCGGTTGTTCTCAATGCCGACCTGCATCGAGTCGAAGAAGATGCCGAACCCGCCGCGGATGCTGGACCTGCCATCGCCCCACGGGTCGTAAGCGAATCCCACTCGCGGAGAGAAGTTCAGGTACGACGGGGTGACACCATACTTAGGCAACGTCGCGTCGCCCGGGAACAGCATACCCGCAGGCGCGTTGGGGAACTGGGTGGACTTGACGCCCGCAATGTAGTTCGCCGCACGGAACTGCTCCACGCGCCCGTTCACCTCGTACCAGGGGATGAACGGCTCATAGCGCAGGCCGAGGTTCAGCGTGAGGTTGTGCATCACATGAAAGTCGTCCTGACCGTACAGATTGTAATAGTAGTCGCGGTTGTCCTTGAACTCGCCCGCGCCCTGCTGGAAGGTCCTCATGCTGCCCAGCAGGAAGCTCGCGAGCGCGTTGCCGGTGTTGTCCGCCGTGAAGGAGAAGACGCCTCCATAGAGAAACGCGTCGCGCAGCAGCACCTGCCCGCGGGCGATCGATCCGCCGAAGGCGAAGTTATGCCGGCCGCGCGTCCAACTCACCTCATCCGATAACGTATAGGCTGTGCGGTTCATGATCGACGGCGGGAACGAGCTGATGTTGAAATAACCCGAAACGTTCATGCCGTCCAGCGCCTTGGCAAACTGCGTCGGCTGATAAACCGGGATACCGAGGTCGGCGGCACTGATCGAGGTCGACGGTGGCCCGGCATTAGTCGTCACGCGCGAGAAGGACAGACGTGCCTCGTTCAGCAGTTTTGAGGTGAAGATGTGCGTTTCGCCCACAATGGCGTTGTGCGAGTAGATCTGCGTAGCGCTCACGGTGGTCAAGTAATTGGCAGGGTTCAGGAACGGATTGTTGTTGTACTTGTCCAGGTAGTAGCGTGCGAACAGGCGATCGTTTGCGCCCAGCACCTGGTCTCCGCGTGCTACATATTCGTTGAAGCTCTGCGACAGCGGCAGGCCGTAAAACACCTGACCATTCGCGGTCGTTGGCGTCGGCAGATACTTGGTCGCAAACAACACCGCCGCCGGATCGAAAGAGGACACCGGAATCTGGTTGCCGGCATAGGGCACCTTGGTAACGGGATTGAAGAGCTGCGCGGGGATCGCGGAGAAGTCGCCGTTCTTCAACTCAGCGGTGGTCGGCACCAACGCGCTCACTCCATTCTGTATGTTGCGTATCTGCGTCTGCTGGTATCCGAGGAAGAGAAACGTGTGGTCTTTATAGATTGGCCCGCCGATTACGCCACCGAACTGGTTACGTTTCAACTGGTCGCGCACGGTAGCAAAGTGGTTGCGCCCGTTGAAGACCGCGTTACGCACGAACTCGAATAAGTCGCCGTGAATCTGATTGGTTCCAGACTTGCTTATAGCGTTCACCACCGCACCGGAGTTGCCGCCGTAACGCGCCGTGTAGTTGCTGGTCTGCACGCTGAACTCCTGCAGCGCGTCCGGGAACGGGAAGGGCTGGTTCACATTGGTGTAGATGTCGTTGTTCGAAGAGCCATCCAGGTTGAAGCCAGTCTGGTTGGCACGCGAGCCATTCGCTGAAACGGTGATCGCCACCGGAATCGTCTTGTACTGGCCCTGGTCCGCGTTGTTTGCCGGAGCCTGAACAGTGCCCGGCACCAGGAGCGCCAGGGAGACGGGATTGCGCCCATTCAACGGCAGGTCGACGATGCGCTTCTCCTCTACCACTTGCGACAAAGTGGAAGTCGAAGTGTCTACCTGGACCGCGTTGCTTGACACGCTTACCGTTTCGATCGCCTGACCAATCGTCATCTTAACGTCGAGCTTCAAGCTCTGGTCGGCCATAAGAACCACTTGTTTGTGGGAGAAGGAAGCGAACCCGGAGGCCGTTACAGTAACGTCATACGTCGACGGCGGAACTGCCGGCACAACGTAGTATCCCTGCTGGTTGGCGACCACCGTGCGCGGCACTTGAGTGCCCTCGTCGACCACCGTGATTTGGGCTCCGGGAACGACCGAACCGGAGGGATCGGTAACTGTGCCCACCATAGTTCCGAAGCCCTGAGCTTGGGCCAGGTTGCCACCAAACATGCAGACAATGGCAGCAAGCGAGAATATGAGTCGAAAGGTGAATCTCATTGTGCGCCTCCTGAAACGTGTCAAACTATCGAGCAAAGCACTTCGTTTCGTACCAGTAAAGGCCCGACCTGTGCTGCTTCCATCGAGCAACGCATTCTATTTTCAAGAAAGCCGTGAGTAACTTAATGCCGCGGATATTAATCTCCCCGAACTTCGCGTGTCAATCGGAATGCATGGTCGGATACGTGACATAAGCCAGCAACTCAAAATCGAGGCATCCCCCCCTGGAGCAGTGTCGCCCTCTGGCGTATGAACCCCATGACAGAGCCTCCGGATACGGGCAAAGGTGTTCGTCCGATCGAGCCAGGTGACGGCGGGGTAGGGCGGATCTCTCAGGGCGGTGATATGTACCTGCCGCGGACGGAACGGCGGATTGCCGGCATCAACCATGCTGCGGGCCTCAGCGCCCGTGATATTGCAGGACGCAATGCCAGCAAAGTTGGATAAAGGAACTGGGGATCGGAGCGATTCCGCATAGCGGACAAAGCCACGTGGCCTTCTGGAACATGACCTACACTATTCAGGGTGAGACGGATTCTCCAGTTTGGGACCTTTTTTCTGTTGCTGGGCACATTCGTGGCTCCGCTGGCTGAATGCTTCGACCGTTGGGATCCTCCTGGAATCTCCAACGACACTGAATCTGCGGCCTTTACGTTGATTCTCGCGCTATGCCTGGTTCTGGTTGTATGCAAGCTCGTCTCGGCTCTGGCATTGCCGATAAGTCTTGTTGTCCATCCGCGTCTCCAGCTCGCGGAGCGATCAGGAGTGCTGCACGGTACGGGTCCCATCGACTTTTTCGTTCCTCCTCTGAGTCCACCCCCGCTTCGAATCTGATCCCGCTTATCCTGCGCTCTATCAGGCGAACCTGACGGTTCCTGTCCGTACTCTGTGTCTGCGTGGCAATGCAGACCAAGAGCCGCTTATCGGGAGATAAAGACTCATGTCTGTTGCAAAGATTGTTCGCAACCTGGCGCTGTTCTGCACCTGCACAGCCGCATCGATCCTCAGCCTTGCACAGAACGGGTCAGTCGCCGGCAGCGTGACTGACCTCGCCGGAAATCCGGTTTTCGCAGCTTCGGTGACTCTGGTATCCAGCGACGGACCTACGCACTCTCAGGCCACGTCTGTCGAGGGCAAGTTTCTGCTGAAGGAGCTTCCCAGCGGTACCTACACCCTCAAGGCAATCGCTCCCGGGTTCTCAGCGTTCGAGCAACCGTCGGTGGCCGTAGCAGTGGGGCGTACAACACACCTGTACCTTCAACTCGCGCTTGCGGGCGTGCTACAGACAGTGAGCGTAAGGGCCGGTGAGAGCACCTTCGACGCCTCCCAGACCTCTTCCGTGGTAAACGTCGACCGCGACCGGGTCGAAGAGCTTCCCATTCCCAGCCGAAACTATCTCACCTTCGTGCTGCTATCCCCGCAGGCTGCGGCTGCGAACCCGGCCCTGCCGCAAGGGGGTTCGGCTCAAAGCACCGGGAGTTTCAGCTTTGGCGGCCTTCGCCCCGGCTCGAACGCGGTCTACCTGGACGGCGTCAACGATGACGACGAGTACAGTGGCGGCAGCCGCACGCAGCTTTCGCCCGAGGCGATCAGCGACTTTCAAATCGTCAACCACGGCTTCGCAGCAGAGTCAGGTGGCGGGGCGGGAGGCTCAGTCGATGTTGAGACAAGGTCCGGGCTCAATCGGATTCACGGCGACGCATTCACGTTTGTCCAGAACGGGGCGTTGAATGGAACGCCTCCGCTTGAGTTCGCCCCATACAAGCCAGACGAGAGCCGGATGCGGGCGGGTATCGCCCTGGGCGGCCCGATTCAGCGGAACAAGACCTTCTACTACGTCGCGGCCGAGCAGGAAGTTGCTCGTGGCGAGGAAGCGAACGACTTGAAGCCAGCAACGCTCAGCGCGATTAATACCGCGCTGAAACAGTACGGACCGATGTCCACTCTCACCCTGCAAACCGGCTTCTTCCCAACTACCGATCAGGAGACGGAGCTTTCCGGCCGCATCGATCGGACGCTGACGGCGAATGAGGCAATCATGCTCCGGTATGCGTTCACCAACAGCCGAAACGTCAAGGATGCCTTTAACACGGATGAACTGACGGACCGGACTGCAAGAGGCTCTTCCTTTCTTGCGGACAATAGTCTGAATGGGACTCTCTCCTCAACGTTCAATCCGAGTCTTCTAAACAAGCTGAGCTTCGAACTTGCGCAGCGGCGTGCGGTCGACAGAACAGAGAGCACGTTGGGGCCGGGGATTCTGATTCCGGGGGTGGCGCTCTTCGGTACCCCTTACTCCGGGAATGACCGTCACTTTGAGAGCCATCTGGAATTCGCGGACTCGCTGACGCTGGAACACGGTCAGCACTTGTTCAAATTCGGCGCACGAGTCGACCGCGTCGCACTGCGAACCCAGGTTCCCGACGGATCACAGGGACTCTTTGTCTTCCCCACGCTGGCCGCGTTCCAGGCGGGCGGCGCAGACTTCTTCACTCAGACCTTCGGCAACTTCAACACCAATCTCACCGACCTGCGGCTCTCTGGCTTTGCTCAGGACCACTGGACTCCGTCGCGCCGGCTCACCCTGGACTACGGGATGCGCTATGAGTACAACAGGCTGCCGCAGGACATGCTGAACTTCAGCCCACGAGTTGGCCTGGCGTGGACACCGTGGAAATCCATGGTGGTTCGCAGCGGGTTCGGTCTCTTCTATGACCGCTTTCTGCTCTCGACCACAAATCGACTTCTCGAACTGGATGGCGTTCATGGGTATAGCCAGATGGTCGAGGACACGGCAGCAGCGGCGGTCTACCGAGGCGGGAGCATCCCTTCCGCCCCTCTGGCGGGCATGGCTCCGAGCATCTGGAGAGCGCAACCAGGCTTGCGTAACCCGTATAGCGAAGTCGCGTCGTTCGGCCTGGAGCAAGCGCTTCCTTTGCAAACGACACTCTCGGCCGAGTATCAGTATGTCCACGGAGTTAGACTTGGCCGGACCAGCAACATTAACCTCGCTCCGCCAGTGATCGTCACTCCGGCGAACGCCGCATCGCTCGGCATCTCGTCTCCGACAACGCAGCAACTCAGTCGACCGGCCTTTTCTACCGCCCGACTGAACTCGGCCTACGACGCCATCAACCAGTTCGCAAGTTCAGGCGACTCCGGCTATCACGGCGCGACGGTCACGATCAATCGCCAGTTTCAGGATGACCTGCAAATCATGGCCGGATACACCTTCTCCAAGACTATCGACGACGGCTCTTACGATACCGAGCAGCCACAGAATCCATACGTCCCTGGCGGGGAACGGGCACTTTCCCTGCAAGACCAGCGTCAGCGCTTCACGTTGAGCGGGCTATGGTTGATCGGACCGGACCTCGGTGACGCGGCCGATGCGGCGAGGAATGCCAACCCTGGCCCAATCATGAAAGCTCTCACTGGCTTTGAGTTCGCACCCATCCTTAGCATCGCCAGCGGCTTCCGTGCGAATCCGATCACGGGACTTGATAGCGGCCAGGAGCACATCTTCCCGTTTGCCTCTCGTCCGGCTGGGTACGGGAGGAACTCGCTCGCCACTTCCAGAAACATCGATCTCGATCTGCGGATTCTGCGAATTATTCCTCTCGGAAATGGGCACCTAGATGTGGTTGCGGAGTCCTTCAATCTTCTCAACCATCGCAACGTAGCGCTGGTGAACACGACGTATGGCTCGAACACTTCTTCGCAAGGGGGCTTTGATCAGCCGATTGCAGCCTCGACCGCACGGCGTGTCCAGTTCTCTCTCGACTACGAGTTTTAGCTGCAGGGGGCGCTCGATACCACTTCACTGACCCCATTTGAAGACCCGCATCCCTATTGTCCTGCCAACTGATAATGACCGGCGTGATCAAGAGTGACTATCGCCCGTGTCCCACCCTCCGTTGGAACACTGCTCGCAAGAGCGCCGTTCACCGTGACCCACTTCGAGGACACAGGCACCGACACTCGTGCCAGTACACCCTCGGGCACGTCGACTGCAATCGTCGTCGCAGTACCATTTTTCCGCACATCGACCTTGAGCAGACCATGCGGCGTCGGCTCTGCGCCCTTCGCCCACCTAAGATCGACCAGGTCCGGCCGAATATCCACCGTCGAGAAGCCCGCGCCCGTTGGCTGAATTCCCAGCACCTGCTCCATCATCCACGCCGTCGGCCCCGACGACCAGCCGTGTGCCAGGCTGACAAAGTAGCCGGATCGGTTGTCCGACTGCAACGCCGCATGAAAGTCCTCGTGATACCAACTCGGGTCGTAGGCCTCCCAGAAACTCGTTGCGCCTTCATCCACCATGCCTCCCCAGTACTGGCGAATCCACTTCAACGCCTGATCCCGATGTCCCATTTGCGCCATCGAACGAATCACGTAGTAGTTGTAATAGGGCGAAATAATCAGGCTCTTCGTGTCGCCCGTGCCAACCTGTGACAGAGCACTCTTCCAGATCGCGTCGTACTGATCAGGTCTGGCCACACCGCCGATGACCGCAGCCGCATTGGTCTGCCAACGCGGCCCGAACGCGCCGGTATTCGCATCCAGAAGTAACTTTTGCGCGCCAGCTTGTATCTCCGTCGCCCGCGCCTCATACTTTGTCGCGTTCGTCATATCGCCGAGTTCGCGCAACATCCACGCGGCCTCTTTGTACGCGCGATAGAACTCGAGTGTCGTGGCCCGCCGCGTCTCCGAAGTATCTCCATTCAACTGCGGCGACCAATCCACGTACAGCCAAACGTTGGTCTTGTTCGCGTAGATATTGCGCGCGTCGAACTCCTGATCTACAAAGTCCAGCAACTGCACCATCCGCGCATGTTCGTGCTCCAGAAACTCTTTGTCGCCGGTATGCCGATAGTAATCGGCCATCTCCGTAAACCAGAACGACGAGTAGCCCGGAATTCCATTGACATGCTGGTCTACGGGCGCGGGGCCAATCAGGCGATCGAGCGTATCTTCCATCAGCGGACGCTCGCCGAAGACGTCCTCGATCACGCGTCCGCTGACGTCGGTGTCACCCATCCAGCGTCCGCGGTCACGCTTGCTCGCGTCCCACACGCCATCCTGCATGCATAGATGGGCGGTATACGCGCCGATCTCCCAGATGCGGTTCAGCAGCGCATCGGACGACTCGAACGAGCCCTGATACGTGACCGGATAGTAGATGTGGTCAACCCGAATCGCCTTGAAGCGCAACTCCCCGCCGCCGCCAACAAAGCGAATCTTTGCATAACGGAAAGCAGTCTTGGAGCCGTGCCCCGTCCCGTGAGCGGGGATCGTCAGCAGGTTGACGCCGAGGTAGGGTGACTTCATCACCTCCGACTCAGACTCACCCATCTGCATCGTCACCGTCACAGGCTTATTTGAATCTGAGATGATCTCGACTCTTCCGGTCAGTTCGCGTCCGAAGTCCAACACCACACTCGGCGCTTCCTCGTCCGCCAAGCGCACCGCCGGGAGCTGTACCCCAAATGTCCCCGAACCTCCCGTGAGACTCTCGATGTTAGTGAAGCTGCCCCGCCCAACATAGCGCGACAGGATTCCGCTGGCCGGAATCGGCTTATGGGCTAAGTAGCCCGAAATCCCGTCATACCCTGGCCAGTCGTACAGGCCGGCGTCAGCATTCCACTGGAACAGCTCAATCGAGCTCTCGATGCCGCCGATGCTCTGGACCGGCTTCCATGACCCATCGTTGAACGCTTGATTCTCCCAGCCGTCAGTCGGCGCGATCGAACTCTTCCACTGCGCGTCGCTGATCATCAGGGGCGGTGCGTCGATGCCCTGAGCGGCCGGCACGATCTTCGCCACCACCACCTGGCCGAAAGTCTGCTGCCGCAACAGCGCGCTATTGGCAAAGCCTGAGACTCCACGCCCGCGCACCGCCTCGATCGCGATTGTGTTCGCGCCCGGCATTAGGAGTTTCGCCACGTTCGTCGCGAATACATGCATGCCCAGCGGCGAAGTCACGTCGCTCTCTATCTGTTCGGCGAGCCGCCCGTTCAACCACACTTTGACGCTGCGCGGACCTGCAACATAGAGGGTCGCCTCCGCCGGCACCGCTGCCACGGTAAACTGCCGCCGAAAATAATGCGGCTCGATCCGTTCGGTCGCATTGGGCCGCGTGTAGACCACCTTGTCGTTCGCATTCGCGTCGTTCGCCGTCCATATGTACTCCTCCGGCAGCGGCCTGTGCCGCGCGCTCTCGAGGTCGTGTGCCGTCATGCTGCGCGTTAGGTCCAGTGGCTCCACCGTGCTTGGCTTGAGTACCTGGTTCAGGGGCAGGTCCTGCCCGTACAGCACCGCCGTCGCGATCGATACCGCCAACGTGACGCACAACCCCGACATGCCTGCAAGTTTCATCTCGAACACCCGCTCTCCACAGTACGAAAACCAGTCTACCGATTTGGGACTTCCTCTTTCAGAAGAGGCACGGCGAATTGTATCGCCTTAGACGGGATTCGGAAATCAGGATTGACAAGTGGACGGCGTGGCTAAGAGGATCGCGCGGGAGGTGTGATGCCGCATGGAGAGCAACGAATACCAATTGGCAGTGAAGAACTCCGCGCGGCCTAAGCCAAAGCTGCCGAGGCCAATTGTGATTCTGGGAGCGGGCGGGATCGTGCGTGCGGCGCATCTACCAGCGTATGCCAAGGCAGAATTTCCAGTGGTGGCGATCGCGGACTGCGTTCAGGGGAGAGCCGCCGGTTTGTCATCGGAGTTCGGAGCTGGGCGGGGCTTCGATTCAGTGGAGAAAGCAGTGCGGTTTGCACCCGCAGATGCGGTGTTCGACGTGGCGGTGCCGGCGGCAGAAATGCTGGGCATTCTGACGCTGCTGCCGAAGGGCGCGGCGGTACTGATGCAGAAGCCGATGGGCGAGACGCTCGAAGAAGCGACCGCGATTCGCGCCTTGTGCCGCGAGCGAGGGTTGGTGGCGGCGGTGAACTTCCAGTTGCGCTACGCGCCAAACAATCTGGGCGCGGTAGCACTGGCAAATGCCGGCCTGCTGGGCGATGTGCACGACATGGAAGTGCAGGTACGTACCTACATGCCGTGGAAGCTATGGCCCTTTCTGGCGACGGCACCCCGGCTGGAGATTCTCTATCACAGCATCCACTACCTTGATTTGATTCGGTCGTGGCTGGGAGAGCCGCTGGGCGTTTATGCAAAGACGGTGCGAAGTCCAGAGTGCAGTCAGTTGGCGGCAACGAAGACCTCGATGATTCTGGATTACGGCGAGTGGAAGCGCGTGGTGGTGATGACGAACCACGGGCACGATTTCGAAGAGACGCAGTGCAGCTCCGTCCATTGGGAGGGTACGGGTGGCGCGATCCAAATGGAGATGGGCGTGATTCTCGACTATCCGAGAGGCAAGCCGGATAAACTGCGCTATGCGGTGCGCGGCGGGGACGGATGGACCGACGCTCCAGTGCGCGGTAACTGGTTCCCGGACGCGTTTGCGGGAAGCATGGGGGCGCTTCAGGCACACCTGGAAGGATCAACCGGAGAGTTGCCGATTGGGTTTGAATCTGCGTATAAGACGATGGCGTTGGTTGAAGCGGCATACCGGTCAAGCGCGGGCGGTGGTGAGCCCATCGAACCGAGTGCGCTGAGAAAGTGGAAGCAACTGTACTGAGTTGAAAATTCCAGATAGACTTCCCGTGAAAATGCGGCTTGCGAAATGCTTGCCTTTGCGGGAGTCTCCTTTGAAATTCGTACTACGCAGTGTGCTTGCCCTCAGTGCCGCCTCCCTCATTCTGACTACTCCCGTATGGTCGCAGACGGTCACTTCGAAACACAGTTTGGGCATCGACCACCGATACACGAACAGCGACGCGCAGAGCCTGATTGGGTTGCCGATGGGGTCGCATAAGACGACCGTGGAGAAGAACGGATCGCTGCGCTGGTCGCAGTGGTCGTTGAAGCGGAAGCCTCTGGATGTGCCGATTGGGTTTTCGAGCCAGATGGACGGGATGCTCGCGATTGAGCCGTTCTCCGGTGAAACGGCACTGAAGCCGGGGGGGCAGACACTGTTCAAAGACCGGTATCCGTTTGTTGTGTCGCAGTTTGCGGGCGGAGATGTGCGTCTGGAGGAGCTAGCATTTTCGGTCGATCCCGAGGCCGACGTCACCCAGATGCCGACTGCGGCTTCCGGCATGAAGGGGCTGGACATGGTGCGTCTGACGTTTACGAACGAAGGCAGCACGCCGCAAAGGATTGGGTTGAAGCTAAGTGGGCGGGAGCGGAACCTGCCAGGCCACGCCCAGGGGAGTTGGCTGACAACCCATGCGGGCGAGGATGTTGCGATGGTGTCGGACGCAGGCGGCGCTGCGACCTTGGCTGAGGATGGCGGCTTGACGCTGGCCGTGCGAGCGACGCTTGGGCCAAAGGAGTCAAGAACGGTTTGGTTAAGACTTCCCTATGAGTGGTCCGCAGCGCGGAATTCTGAGCTGTCGCAGTTGAGCGGAGAACAACTGTTGGCAAAGGCGGTGGCGCAGTGGGATGGGATCTGGGCTCGGGGTGCCCGGGTGCACTACCCAGAGCAGGAACTGAATGATTTCTTCGATGCGTCGATTGCGTATGTGCTGATCCTGACTGAGTACGACGCGCGGGGCGACCTGTGGGCGCTGGATGGGCCCGATGTGTATCGGCAGTACTGGGGGCGGGGCGAATACTTCCAGGCGCGGGCGATGGAGGTTGCGGGATATCTCAGTCCGGCGCGAGAAAGCGTCGAGCACGCGTTCCATATTATTAACGACGATGGTGAGTGGGATGGGCCGCCCACCAGCGGATGGCCCGCCTGGGACAACATAGGAGGCAACGCGGGCGCGGTGTGGGACTACTACCTCTACACGCGGGACAAGGCTTGGCTGGCAACGGCGTATCCATATCTGCTGCGGTCTTCCGTCTGGGTAAGGGACCATCGAGAGGAGACGACGGTGGAAGACCTGGCGGGCGTTCCCATCGGAGCGCGCCCGATCCGGCGGATGATTACGGGATCGAAATGCAGGCCGGAGCCGGTTCCGGAGTTGGCGCCCGAGGAGAAGACGTACTGGTATGGTCTGCTGCCGTGGTCGTATGGCGACTCGGGGCTGCCCGAGGGACACTCGTACTCGCATAATTTTCTGGCGGCGTATGGCGAACGTGTGACCGCGGAAGCGGCACGGGTGCTGGGAAAAACTGCGGACGCAGCGTGGCTGGATAAGGAATACGCGGCGTACACAGCGACGATTCGTGAGTCGGTGGAACGGTCGGTAAAACTGGAGAAGACGGCCGCGCCCTATCTTCCAGCGCAGCCAACACGCCCCGATGCGGCATACTCGCAGACGTTTCTGGCGATTGCGCCGACGGGGCTGTATAGCGCGAGCGATCCGCTTGTGACCGGACTGCTGGCCAAAGTGGAGAGCGAAGAGTCGCAAGGATTGCCGACGAATGTTGCCTGGGCAGGCCCGGCGGGCGTGTGGCCTGGTGAGTCGATGAATATGAGTGAGGCGTATCTGCTGCGCGACGATGTGAAGAAGAATGCGGCAATGCTGGTTGCAGCGCTGAACCATTCGTATTCGACGGATGTGTTCAAGGA
>JALYIG010000270.1 GCA_030775885.1 Acidobacteriota bacterium
CAACACCCATACGACCTTCTTATTTGGAGTTACTTCGACGAGTTGGGGGCCTTGATGATCACCGCCTCGCGAGCAGAGGATGGTATTTCCATTTGCCAGGCGGGTTGCCGACTGCGTGTTTCCATACCAGTACTCTGGAGGAACATCATCCTTCTTCAACTCCCACACGGTACTCTTCTGCGGGTCAACTTCACGCGTCAGTACATCATGTTCGTCGGTGATAAGCGTATTTCCATTCTTGAGGCGGATAGCTGCCCAAGGCGTGGGAATGTCGTAACTCCATACCTCTTTGAAATCCTTGTCATACTCAACCACCCGACCCATTTCTAAGAAGGGAACGAGGTACGTTCCGTGTGACGTGAAGCGAACTCGTCGGAATTGTCCATGAACAGTCTTTTGGTCGGTGAGACTGGGAGCAGGTAGTTCGTGTTCAACCTCGACAGCTTTCGTCTTGATATTTACGACCATTAATTTGGGTGGCAAGCCATTCAGGATGAACAAAACCTTGTAGAGGCCTATGGGCTCACATGTGTGGATTTCAGTGCCGGGTGGTGCATCGAATCGCCAGACTACTTTCTTGTCCGGTGTGATCTCAGCGACATACTGCATGCGCGTAAAGAGGACGTTTCCATTCGAAAGCATCCAGACGTCGTCGTACTCCCAGCCCGACCCGGTCGAGTAAGTCCATTCGATTTTTCCGTGATTGATCAGCAGAATTTTGTTATAGCCCTCTCCGATGTAGAGCATCGGATGCTCTGCCAAACCGTTGCCAGGCAGCACTGAAGGTGGGGGATTTTTGGCAGTGAGGGCGGCTGTTTCCTTCTCTTCGGGCGCCATCACCGGCACGTTGGATGCGGTGAACCTCGGCAGCATTTTCAGTAGAGGTCTTGCTTCTGACGATCCGGCCGAGCTAGCGGCGTATTGCGACGATGCGAGAAGCAACAGGATCGAAATGACGACCGCAACGATTGGGGTGGCGGATAGTGATCTCCAAATTCCCTTTTTGTACATTACATCTCCATCCTAGGTCGGCCCGCAATTCCAAATCTCGTTCCGGTTCCGATCCCTACCCAGCCATTGGAAGAAGTGTTTTCCATCGCGAGTATCAAGTCAAGTTCCTCAGACACCTTAGGCATTCGTTTGTAATCTCCCATGGTGCGAAGAGGCGGTCGGCTATCCGTCGACCTCAATGTGCATCCCGACTCAATCCTCGTACATACTTCCTGCGGGCGTCACTAGTGTGGCCAATCTGCAAGCAGGCAACTTTATACGCGGTTACACGGAGTTCTGGAATATTACCTTCGAGCGGCAACTGGGCCTCGGCTGGACCGGAGGCGGTCCATTCCTGCCATTAAAGCACGAGCGTGTGGGTACCATGACTTACGACTTTGTGCTCAAAGTGGGCGAGTACTTCACGGGACAGTGCAGAGCCGCGCTCGGAGAAGTGGAAGAAGCGGTCGGCGAACAGGGAGACGGGGATGATACTTCCCGCGGCGCGAGGGCGGGTAAGTAGTCAAGTCCTCTGACTGCGTCGAAGGCACATGTGAGGCTTCTTAAAATTTCGCTTCGGTTGACCTGACGTGAATATAACAGTAAGTTTTAAGAATTAACCCTAAACATCACTTTCACTGTCTACGACCGCTTCCCGCCTTTGTCGAGTTCGGCGGACGCTCGAGCCGCAAGCCGGCGCAACACCTTCAAGGAGCACCCATGAAACAGTGTCTGCTAGTTCTATCTCTATTCCTTTCGTGCATTCTTCTAACAGCCCCAGCGAATGCGCAGGCGGTTGGCTCCATCTCGGGGCATGTGGTCGACGCATCCTCCGCCATTATTCCGGGTGCAACCGTTAGGGCAATCAACCAGGGAACGAACGCGGAGCGCACCGCGCAGACCGACAGCAGGGGATATTTTGCCTTCCCGTTGCTGCCGATTGGCAGCTATACCGTTCGGGTGGAGCAAGCTGGATTTCAGCCTGCCGAATACAAGAACGCGGCGCTTGAGGGGCAGCAGATCGTGCAACTCGAGATCAAGCTTCAGGCTGCAGCGGTTACTGCGACCGTCAATGTGCAGGCAGAGCAATCGGCGACGACTGTACAAAGGGCGGACGCAACGCTGGGGCAAACTATCCATGCGGAGCAGGTTGCAGACCTGCCTCTGAATGGACGCGACTTCGCGCAACTCGCGCTGTTGACTCCCGGGACTACGCGCGGCGAACAATCGAACGACTTCTTGAACCAGGGAACTTCGAGCGAAGTAAGCTTCCGTGGCTCTGTCTCGCTTTCAGTTCAGGGTATGCCTGAGAACACGAATGACTGGCGGATCGACGGCGTGGACGATAACGAACTTACTGGCGGCGGTGTTGCGTTCCTTCCGCAGGTGGATGCAATCCAGGAGTTCAACGTGCTGACGTTCAACTACTCTGCTCAGTATGGCAGCCGTGGTGGCAGTACGGTTCTAGTTTCGACGAAGTCGGGCACCAATCAATTTCATGGTTCCGCCTTCGAGTTCCTGCGCAATGATTATTTGGACGCGCGCAATTACTTTGATCCAGTCAAGAAAGGGAAGTACCGGCAGAATGAATTTGGCGGATCTTTCGGCGGGCCCATCTTCAAGGACAAGACGTTCTTTTTCGTCGACTATCAAGGAAATCGCGTGCGTCAAGCGGCGCCAATCCAAAGCATCGTGCCGACGGATGCCCAGCGAACGCAGCATACTTTCGCAAACCCGATCTTCAATCCGGGACCGTCGCTCAATTCGAATCCCGCGAGCGCCGCCACCCGCACCAGCTACTACAGCGCGGCCGCAGGCGCCTACGTCATTCCTTCGTCGCAGATCAGCCCGATTGGCCAGGCCATCCTGAACCTGTATCCAAGCGCGTTGCCTGCGGGTTCGCCGGGCCTCAGCACCGGGTTCAATTACACATCCAGCCCTACGCGCTCCTTGAATGATGACGAGTTCGATGTTCGGATCGATCACCAACTCTCGATGAACGATCGCATCTTTGCACGCTTTTCATGGGACAACGCTTCGCAGTTCAACCCGTCCGGCCTGCCGGGATTTGGAGCCAAGAGTTCCTTCACCAGCACGACCAACTTCCGCACGCGCTCGCGTAACATGGCGCTTTCGGAAACACATATTTTCTCACCGCATGTGTTGAACCAAGTGGCGGCTGGATACAACCGTGACTTCAACACCATTCATGGGATTGGCTACGGCACCACCGAGGCCTCAGACCTGGGAATCTTGGGCGCGAACCTGGGGGATCCGACAACTTCGGGCATGACGCTGATCAGTCTTACTGGCTTCAACCCAGTGGGCGATCGTTTGTTCTCGCCCTACCAGGGTGGCACCGCCGTCTTCCACTACTTCGACTCGCTCTCGGTGGTGAAGGGGAATCACTCGGTGGCCTTCGGTTTCGACTTCCGGCCCATGGAGAACAATGGCCTCGGCGAGACTTACTTTCACGGGCAGATGGCGTTCACCAAGAACTTCACTGCTTACAGTCCAACGACGACGTTCGCCGCTACAATCACTGACCCCGCGAGCGGTATCACGGGTGCGAACGGGAGTCCGATTGCGAGTCTGTTGCTGGGATACCCGAACGGAGGAAATCGCCAGAACCAGTTGAACAGCGGAGTTATCGGCCGGAGGTGGAAGGAGTACCGCGGCTACGCGCAGGATAACTGGGCGGTGTCGCCTTCCCTAACGCTGAATTTGGGGATTGCATATGGCGTCACCACGCCGCTTTCCGAGGCTGCTTCGCGCGTCGCCAATTTTGATGTCACCTCGGGTATCTTCTACGTTGCTGGATCCCAGGCTTCCACGTACGCGGGCACGGTGGCCTCCAACAAATATGCAAACATCGCGACCGATTACAGCAATGTCGAGCCGCGCTTCGGGTTCTCGGTAAGTCCGTTGGGTCCGACTCGCAACACTGTGCTGCGCGGCGGATACGCCATATTCCACGACACCTCTCACCTCGGCCAGTCGGCAGGGATTCACCAGAATCCGCCGTATACGAATACCTTTACGTTCAGCACCAACGACATCAATCCCGTTCGAGTGTTGAGTCCCGGTTCGCCCATCAATGGATTTCCGGATAACAGCCAGCCACGCAACCCGACCACCTATACCGGCTCGTTAGTAGCGCAGGACATGCACTTCAAGCAGGGAATTGTGCAGCAGTACAATCTAAACTTCCAGCAAGGTACCCCGCACGGTGGAGTGTTGACGGTGGCGTATGCGGGAACTCATGCGACTCGTCTCTTCAACAACGTAGGCAGCTTCAACGGAGCTGCTCCGGGCGCTGGGAATAACACTTCTACACGTCGTCCCTTCACCACACTCAACACCATCTCCGACATCACTTCGAACGGCTGGCTTGTTTATAACTCACTCCAGGCCAAGTTCGAACAGCGCCTCCGGGATCTATATTTCCTAGCTTCATACACCTACTCACAGGCGATTACTAACGGCTTTTCCGAGGCGGTGACGACGCTCTCCGGGTCAACCTATTTCCCGCTGACCCAGGGGCCGACCTTCTATCATGGTTCGCCCGTTGTGGTATCGAGCCCGGGAAATCCAGCGGGCGTGCCGATCTCCCCCTATGCAGATCGCGGCGCGTCTGCGCTGCAGTTGCGCAACAACTTCACTGCCAGCATTATCTACGCGCTGCCTTTCGGCAAGGGCAAGATGTTCCTGGCGAACGATGGCCGCATCCTAGATGAAGTGATTGGTGGATGGCAGGTGAACAGCATCGTGACCAGTCACAGTGGATTCCCGCTGGCATTTACGCAGGCTACCAATACCTCCGGCTCGGGTATCGTGAATCGGCCAGACATGGTCGCCGGGTGTGATCTTTACGCGGGAGCGCACACGGTAAATAAGTGGTTCAACACTAGCTGCTTCGCAGCTCCTACGGCTCAGCAGTTGGGCAATGCTCCGCGCACGGTAGGGTACGGGCCGCAGCGGACCAACGTGGATTTCTCGCTGTATAAGAAGTTCTCTACGTTTGAGACGCAAAACCTGGAGTTCCGCGCAGAGATGTTCAATTTGCTCAACCACTCACAGTTCGGTCTTCCGGATCAGGGTCTGGGCAATAACGCGTTCGGTGCCATCTCGACTACGGTTCACGAGAATCGGCAAATCCAGTTTGCTCTCAAGTATGTATTTTAAGCCGCTTCCTTATAGGTCTTAGAGCAGCCACTGAAAACCACTACGGAGATTCTGGACTTTGTCCAGAATGACGCTCTTGAGGCCTATAGGCAGAGTACTCGACGGCGGGAAGGGAAAAAACCCATGAAATCCCACGGTAAGTTTGTGATGAGCGGTCTTATGCCGATGTGCATGCTTGCGCTGCTTGTGGCCTGCGCGGGCACCGGCTATGCACAGGCACCAGCTAAAGCAGACGATGAAGCTCGCGCTGAGGCGGTATTTAATCGCGTTGCCGGGGACCAGTCTCGTCTGCGCGTTTTTCTGCAGGCGATGCCCAAGGGAGCGAACCTGCACAACCATCTAGACGGCAGCGTCTATACCGAGAGCTATGTGAAGATGGCCGCCGAGCACGGCTTCTGCGCAGACTTTACTGCCGCCAAGATCACTCCGCCGCCCTGCCGCACACCCGAGGACGAACTGAAGGGCATGGGAATGCGTGACCCGGGCCGATACGAGAGATTCATGGATGTGATATCGCGGCGGACTTTTCGCAAGGGACTCGGCTACGACGTTCCTGGTGGGTCAACCGGAGGCGGAGGCTTTCCAGCGATCTACGCAATTTCAGTGCTGGTGCCGAGCGAGAGCATGGTGCTGTCGCGTCGGCTGGCCGCCAACGATAACGAGACTTACACCGAATTCATCTACCAGCCCGACATTCTCGACAAGACCGCCGCGGCGGCAAAAGATCCAGAATGGGATCCGAAGGACATGGAAGCCGCTTACAACCGGGCGCTTCCCAAACTGAAGCCAGCGGTCAAACAGGCGGTCGCGGATTTTGAAACATACAAGGCGCAGGCTGACAAAGTGCTGGGCTGTGGCACGCCCAATGCGGAGCCGGCATGCAATGTGGAGGTGCGCTTTCTGGCTTACACCCGACGGGGTGACCCGCAGGATCAGGTGTTTCAGGCGCTGATGATGGCATTCATGCTCGCTGACAGCGATCCGAATTATGTCGGCTTTCATCTGGTCGGACCGGAGGACAAAGAAAGCGCGCTGGATGACTATGACGTGAACATGCAGATGATTCGCTTTATCGGGTCGAAGTTTCCGCGCGTTCACCGGGCTCTGCACGCGGGCGAACAGACCCTGGGCAAAGCGCCGTCCTATGCACTCGTGGATCACCAGAAGAATGCCATCGAGATCGCCGGTGCGGAGCGGATAGGTCACGGCACTTCGATTCCATTCGAGGTTGATTCGGTGGGTACCCTCGCGCGCATGGCCCGCGACAATATTGCAGTGGAGATCAACCTGACCAGCAATGATCGATCCGCGGGCGCCTTTGGCTCCTATCATCCAATCAACCTGTACCGAGCCGCAGGGGTGCCGGTTACGCTCGCCACCGATAATACGGGAATGGCGCGGGTCGATCTCTCCAACGAGTATGTACGCGCAGCGTATGAACACAAGCTGGACTACAAAGCCCTCAAGTACGTTGCGCGCACTGGGATGCAGGTTACGTTCCTTCCCGGTGAGAGCCTGTGGGCGAAACTGCAGATCGGCGTTCCAGTGGAAGCCTGCAAAGGGGAACAGTTTGGTTCAGACGATGCTTCCGCTGCGTGCAAGGCATTCCTATCGAAGAGCACAAAGGCGACGCTGCAATGGCGTTACGAGAAGCAACTCGCCAAGTTTGAACACGACGTGCAAGGCTGGCGCTTCTAGTGTCCGCGAGTTAGCTTTCCATCGATTGGCGGTCCGCCGGAGGTCCAACTGAACTAGTTGAATCCTGACGTTGTTCGCGTCCGTTGCGTTGTGTGGGTGCGGATGAGTCCTTGAAGAGTACGGCTTAGTGGGCAGCAATCGAGGCGATCATTCTGGAATGCCACTAGCACTCCCATTTACACATTTCAGAGACCCACGATCTGAGTTGAAATTGACAACGACTTTCAGGACATTCCCGTAATTTCGCCAAGCGAATCCTCGTCGATGCTCAGGGCTCTTGAGACTTTGGGTAACCGGGCATGAGCGTCATCGATCCTGAGGTCACGACCATGAACCCAGCGCCCGCGGAGAGCGAGATGTCGGTGACATGTAGACGCCAGCCCGTTGGAGCTCCCATTCGCTTCGGATCGTCGGTGAGCGAGTACTGAGTCTTAGCGACGCAGATCGGCAGATGGCCAAAGCCCCAGCGCTCAAATCGCGCCAGTTTTTCTTTGGCTACCTCTGATACTTCAATGTCTTCCGCACCGTAGATTTGCCGTGCCACCTTGGTGATCTTCTCGGTAGTCGCATCTCCGGAGGTGTAGGTGGTGACAAGTTGCGGGTCCGGATCTTATGAGCACAGTCTACAAGGGCCGACCGTTCTCCCAGGAGCGTTCTTGGCGATTAGCCTAAAAAGCGCCTTATCAACCTCCGAGCCGGAACTTATCCACCACTTCTCCTCCGCGGGCGAAAAAATGGTAACTCTCTCAGCGAGACCAACCAATCGTCATGTCGTTGTTTACGCATAGGGCTGAAGTTGTACCCCATAAAGCTGAGTCGATGCCCTCATAAAACTGGAGTCATTCACTGCAGATGGCTTAGGTTTTATGGGTTTTAACTTCCTAGCCAACTCTCCTCAAACCTTCTTTCGCGGGCCGCGACGACTTACTCAGCCGGAGCGTCGGCCTCTCGCTCGATGGTGTTGGTCAGCCTGCCGATGCCTTCGATGGACACTTCGACGCGATCTCCAGCCTTCATGAACACCGGCGGCTCGCGCTTCACTCCAACGCCTCCGGGTGTGCCGGTTGCGATTACATCGCCGGGCGAGAGCCGCGTGAATTGGCTGATATAGGAAATGATCTTAGGAATCGAAAAGATCATATCGCCAAGCTGGGCCAATTGCATGCTGACGCCTGCCAGCCGGGTTTCAATCCGCTTGTCTGCCAAGACTCCAGCTTCGGCTGGCGGGACCAGGGCGGGACCAAAGGCACCCGTCCGGGGGAAGTTCTTGCCGGGGATGAATTGATGCGTGTGATGTTGCCAGTCGCGCACGCTGCCGTCGTTGAAAACTGAGTAGCCGCCGACGACGCTCATCGCTTCGCTCTCGCTGACGCGGAACGCCGACTTGCAAATCACCACGGCAAGCTCCCCTTCATAATCGAGCGCCGAGGAGTTCGGCGGAAGCAGGATCGCTGACTCGTGAGCAGTGAGCGTGTCGGCGAAGCGGGTGAAGATCGCCGGATGCTCCGTGGAGGCACGCCCGGTCTCGCGGCGATGCTCCACGTAGTTGAGCCCGACGCAAAGAATCTTCGATGGATTGGGAATGACCGGCAGGTAGGTAAATTCGCCGGCCGCGTAATCGGTCGCAGTCGCCTGCGGCACTGTCCCGAGAATTCCAAGTCCTTGCGCAGTCAGAAACGACTTCAGGTCCGGCAATACCATGCCCAGGCGCCGGCCCAAGTCGAAAACTCCATCTTCCCGCGCCACTCCATAGCTGATGCGCCCTTCTGCCTTGAACGAAACGAATGCCATCGACGCAATCCTTTCCTAATTCGCCCTGAGTACCCCGCGGCCCCAGAGGTTAAGAGTGCGCTCCTCATGCGGCCAGATCTTGACCGGCCGGTCATGAACTACTTCAAGTTCGGCTGAGATTTCAATCCAGTTGCCATCCGGATCTACGATGAAGATGAACAGATTATTGCCGGGACCGTGTCTTCCCGGCCCCCAGAACAACTGAATATCCAGGGTAGCAAGATGATCTGACCAGTCGCGAATCGTATCCCACTCTCCCGCCTCGTAGGAGTGATGATCCACTCCCTGACGGTCCTGAAGAAAGCAAGCCAGGTTGTGGTGTTCATGATTGCCGCGCATAAAGCAGGTCATCACCTTGCCCTCTTTGTTGACGACGCGGTCGGAGACGCCAAAGCCCAGCTTGCCAGCATAGAACTCTTCGATTGCCTGCACGTTTCGGCTCGCCAGGGTCAGGTGTTGGATGGGTCCGCGGATTCCCCTCAAGGCTCTCACCTCCTGCGAGACGGCGAGGCCAAAGTAGATCGCGTTTCCATCCGGGTCGGTCACGCCAAAGGCCCCCGGCTGAAATAGAGGTGTATGCGCCAAGGCCGGTGAGAGTCCCATCTCCTCGGCGCGTTGGCGCAGCCGCTGCAGCGACTCGGCGTCGCGCACTGCGAATGCTGCGTGACCCAGCTTCTTTGCCTCTCCTTTGGAGAACAACACCTGACGCGAGGGTCCGGAGGTCAGCCAGACGCCATCGCCCAGCGGCTTGACCTGCATATTCATCGCGCGCGCATACCACTCCGCCAGGCGCTGCGGCTCAGGCGAGCAGAGCTGGATATGGTGCAAGTAAGCCGAAGCCTGTAATGCGGTAAGAGACATAACGAACCTCCCGGTTTTGGTCACCGTTCGCTGCAACTCCTCCCCTAGTGCGGTCAGACTGATGTGGGGTGGTGAATCAATCGTCCCTGCTCTCCGTCCTCACCCCACTCCACCTTCCGATTCGCGCATCCGCCAGCTCAGCCGGGGAGGAACCCGCTCCGGTGCTGCAATGCTCCGGCCCAGGCCCAGCGCCGACGCCTTGCGGTAAAGCTCTGCGCCCAGCGCAAGGTCGGAGATGCCTACGCCGAGCGCTTTGAACAGCGTCACGTCGTCTGCCGCAGTCCGGGAAAATTGTTCGGCCACGATGCGCGCCAACGGCTTGACGGCGCTCCATCCTTCCCCATCGTGTCCCAGGAATTCGACTAACTCGCGGGAGAGTTGCTTCGCCTGAGGAACGCTGTCGGTGACGATCTGGGTCGAGCGGGCGAGAACATCCTGCGCGATTTCGGCGCGGCTCGGCACAATGGCGCCGACCGAGTTGATATGCGCGCCATCTTGAACCATCGCGGCGTCGACAATCGGCTCGGTCGCCCGCGTCGCGACAGTGATGACCGAGGCGTCACGCAAGGCCTCTCTCACGCTGGCACTGGCAATGGCGTCCACATCGAATTCGGCTCTCAACCGCGCGACGAATTGATTGCGCCTGGTTTCGTCCGGGCTGAAGACGCGGATACGGCGTATCGGGCGAACTGCTAGCACGGCTGCCACCTGCGTGATCGCCTGCTTGCCCGTTCCGATCATCGCAAAGCAGTCGGCCGTGGACGCGGCGAGCTGGCGCGTGGCGACGCCCGAGGCAGCGGCCGTTCGCATCTGCCCCAGAGCAAAGGCTTCGATCACCGCTCGCAGGCTGCCATTGTTGCTGTTGAAGAGGACCAGCAGCGGCGTGGCGCCTCCTTGCGTGTGCGCCCAGGTCTTGGTGCCGCAGATCGCAGCGTCAGGAAAGACCGCGCCAATAGCGTGCAGCGTGGAGTGGCCCCACTCGACGTGGGTCTTGGTCATGTTGTGGGCCTGGCCCGCTGCTTCGGCCAGCAAGCCGCGCTCCAACGCTTCGATCGCTTCTCCAATGTCCATCATGGAGACGACGTCAGCCTCTGAGATCCAAAGCGCGGGCATCGCAGTGCTCGTCACAAGTGCTTCCCCGCGGCCAACGCAAGTGCAGGAGGAGCGAGGTTCAAGGTGTTGACGATCAGTGCATGAGACATGTACCGACCGATGAGCATCAGGACAGCAATTGCCTGCGCCGGACCAATTGCGTCGATGACTGCTTCAAGTTCCGTTGTAGTGTCCCGACCCCCGCGCTTCGCCGCGGCGATCACCAACTGCTGGACCGCTCGTTCCGCACCCGACAGCACGTGATAGCCACCAAGGCCCAGGCTGAGCACTTCCTGCATCCATTCCGCACTAAACCCCAGCTTGCGTGATAGGCGCTCGTGCTGAACGCGCTCATAGTCGTTATCCATGTGGACTGCGACGGACAAGGCAACAATCTCCGTCAGGTTATCCGGAAGCGCATGTTTCAGGTGCTCGGTAAACTCCAGAAAGGACAACAACGCCTCCGGCTGATGTGCGGTGCATTGAAAGAATTCTCCGAGGTAGCCCAATCGCTTGATCCTGGGCGAGAGCACGGAGATCAACGCCTGCGGCATCTCTTCCTGGGAGAGCCGTGGGATTTGGTTACTCATGATCTGAGCTCTCGATATGGCATTGAACGTCGACGACATGCGAGTTCATCACCCGTTTCGCGAGTTCGGCGTTGCCGCTCCGAACTGCCTCGAAGATGTCGCGGTGGTAGGTGACCACGCGGTTGCGCATCTCTTCGGTGCGCTTCGAACGCAGAATCGAGTCGCGGATCGATTGGTTGACCGCGTTAACAACAATATTCATGACTGGGTTATGAGCGGCTTGCGCGATGCAGCGATGGAATTCCATATCGAGCTTGCGGCTAAGTTCCCCATTTTGCAGCTCCTGCTCCTGGGCGATGACAACCGTCTCAATCGCCGCAATGTCTTCCGCGGTTGCCCGCAGGGTGGCCAGCCTGCTGATCTCCGGCTCCAGGATCGAACGCATCTCGGTCAGGTGCGCACTCTTCGCGGAACCCAGCTTGACAACCGTGTTGAGCGACTCTGTAAGCGCGTCGAGGGCGTTGTCGAAATTCGCTACGAACGCACCGCCGCCGGCGCCGCGCTTGATGGTGATCAATCCTTCTTTCTCGAGAGCGCGTAATGCTTCGCGAAGGGCGACCCGGCTGGTCTGGAAGTGTTCAGCCATCTCGCGTTCGGGAGGCAGCTTGTGGCCGGTCACAATCAAGCCGCGGAAAATCGCCTGGCGGATCTGTTCCGCCACTGGCTCGTGCAGCCGCCCTCGCTTTACTCCCACGATTTTGAACGGACCGCCAATAAGAGCCTCTGTCATGTAAGTCGCCCCTATACAAAAGTCGCGATGCCCGTTATCTTCTTTTCTCGAGAGAGAAGTACGGTCTTATATTATACCAAAGCAATTTCGCTTGTCGCGGCTGCCTTTTCTGTAACTCCGCATCGCCGATTCTAGACCACGTATGCAATCCAGCGTCCCATTGCCACAATTCCAAACCACAACAAAATAGAAAACGTGCCTGCGATACGTGCCGATAGGGGAGCAACAGGATCCCGATCCCACTTATCGACACTCTTATAGGCCAGCGAGTGAAACACAATTGCATTCAATCCAGCCGCCAGGATTAGTAGCATCTTCACCTGGAAGGCCCAGTTACCGTACATCTTCGCCGCTTCCGAGGCGAACATCAGCACACCCGTCACTACCTGCACGATGAAACCGAACCAAGCCCACGGCAGAAAGCGCTGTGCCAGCTTGGAAACTGGCTCATCGCGAAAAGTAAGTCCCATAAGACGTAAATCCAGAATTGAAGTCGAGCCCACAAGAGAAATAATGCCGAAAATATGGAACGTCTCTATTACCGGAAACAGCCACAGCGAATCGCGAATTGCCGTCCCAATAGATGTGTGATCTAGCCATTTACAGAAAACCAGAAAACCGCTCATTTGCACCAGCCTTAGCTTAACTATTCAATTCGCTTGTGATTTCCTATCCCACATGCGCGTTACTTCATACTTTGAGACGAGGAGTTAGTCGCACGGCATTTCCGTAACAGATCGCCCTCAGTTCTTCGGGTTTGAATGCGCCACAACCAGTCAAATCGCTAAGTTGCTCCTCTACCGGTCCTTCGTACGGAAAATCAGTGCCAAACAATATCTGCGATACTCCAACAACCTTGCTCAGCGCCGTCATTGCCACTACGTTGTTGGCGTTGGCGGTGTCGTAATAAAACTGTCTCAGCTGATGAAGACGTGCGTTTGGCAGAGAAGGGTCAGTTAGACTCGCCATTTCCTTTCGGCCGAGAATACGTTCGATCAGGTACGGCATGGTTCCACCGCCATGAGAGAACGTAAAGTGGAGGTTGGGATACTTTTCACTTACGTTGATAACCACCAGGCTCATAATTGCGCGCGTCGTGTCTGTGCCATATTCGATGACGTTGTTGTTGACGCCGGGGACCAGGTAGCGCTGCGCCCCGGAACCGCCTCGCGTGCAGCAGCTAGGAACATTGGCGTGGGTAAACACAACCGCTTTGCGGCGATTCAGCTCCTCGAAAACCGGAGAGAATACGGCATCGCCGAGCCACTTGTCCCCGTAACTCGTCAGCAAGCCCACGCCATCCGCCTTCAACGTGTCGAACACATACTCGATCTCACGCAGACTTCTGTCGATGTCGGGCAGAGGAAGCACTGCGAAGAGCCCGAAACGTCCGGGATAGTCCGCCACCATCCTGGCCCCGTAGTCGTTACACTCCCGCGCCAGTTTGCTCGTAGCTTCTTTCGGAGCCACATTTTCACCCAACCAGATGCCGGGGTACGTAATCGAAACCATCGCCGTCACTACTCCGGCTCGGTCCAGTTCCTGCACGGACTTCTCCCGTGTCCAATCTTTCCAGGCAGGGTAGAGCACATTCTTCGACGCTAGATACGAGCACCACGTAGGCGGCCCGAAGTGATGGTGCATATCGACGCGCCAAGGCTTGACGGTCGTACCGTGTCCCGCCAGGCCGCGCGAAGAGAGCAACGCCTGCATGGCGAGGGCGCCCGCGCCCGCGAGGAACTCCCGGCGTTCCACCCAGTCCCGACGCGGGTGGGCGGGCTTCAAGGCATGATTCTCGCGATGGTGAGCGCTCGTTCGCTGCATCTCTCTCCCGGATCTTCGGTGTCGCCGCTACTGGACCGCCGCCGCTTCTCCGCTGCTGTGGCAATTCAGTGTGCGGCCGTCAGGAATCGTAATCTTCACCAGGTCAATGGCATGCGAGCCGTTCTTGGCCGGATGAAAGTAGAAGGTCACCACGTCGCCCGCCTTCAAGGTCTTCCTGGTCCAGCCCAGATCCAGCATCAGGCGAATATGCCCGGCTTCGCCCTCCCAGCTTTCGACCTTGCCATTTTCCCCTTTTACGTCGAAGGACATCGTGGAGTGCGGATTTTCTAACTCGTAATCGGTGACTGTACCCTTCAACGAGAGCAGCTTGGTCTCGTCGTATGCGGCGTATCCGTGATGAGCCCATGCCGGCTTCGTACTCGCGAGCAGGCCAACCGCGACAACCGCACAAATCAGTAGAAAGTTCCTCATGGCGCCCTTAGCATCTATCTTGCTCACACTGCCCTCCGTGTTTCCCGTAGTTGAACGTTGTCTGAATAAATCTCGAGTGACCATTCCGCTGTCTTACTTCTTCGGTGTATCCCTCGGCAGGTTGAGTCCGGTCGAACCATAGGTTGGCTTCATAATTTTTTCGTTGAACTTCTCATCGACTTCCGGAGCGCATATCCACTCTTGTAACCGATCATGTTGCAGGCTCAGCGTTCTGGTAAACCCTGCCCAGGGCTTGTCGCCCCACGCCTTTGGATCATAGAACGTCATCTCGATCTGCAGCGTATCGTTGACCGGCCGGCTGTAACGCTCGACCAGATGAAACTGATTGCTCATCGGATGCGGCACATCCTCGGTGATGAAGTTCTTGCCGTTATAGCCGATCGTATCGACGACCAGAGTATTGCCCTCCCAGTGGCCCACCGAGTCTCCCATGTACGTCGGGGAAACATCGCTGGGATGGTCCTGGTT
>JALYIG010000271.1 GCA_030775885.1 Acidobacteriota bacterium
GAAGGCTGGAGCCTGCTCCCCGAACAAAACCTCGACATCGCCCCCGAAGGCCGCACCGCCACCGTCCCCGACCCCGACCCCACACCCAAGTCGTCATCCTGCGCGAAGCGCGTAGCGCGCAGTCGAAGGACCCCGAAACCGCCCGCGCCATCTCCGACGCGCGCACCATTTCGCCACCAACCATTCACCTTCAGGCCTTCGCCCAACCCCACCCATCGCCCCTCCCCTCAAACCTGGAACCTCGGAACTCGCAACGTGTCCCGAACCCCTCATCGTTTGCCCTTCTCCCAGTCTTCAAACGAGACGCGCGGGACGGTGAGGAAGCTGTCGCGGGTGTGGACGTAGGAGCCGAGGCCGTTCATGCGGCCGATGGCGTGGAGTTCTTCGGCGCGGACGTAGGGGCCTACGCCGTTTTCTTCGGGGATGACGAAGCGGTCTTCGATGTACATGGCGACGACGCGGCCGAGAATAATGCGCGAACGTCCGATTTCCATCGTGGTGAACTCGCGGCACTCGAGCGCGGCATGGGCTTCGGCGATGCGCGGGACTTTGACCATGGAAGACGGCGCGGTCGTGAGGCCGGCCATTTCGAGTTCGTTGACGCCGGCGGGGAAGTCGGTGGCGCAGATGTTCATCTTTTCGAGCAAATCTTCGGTGACGACGTTGATGACGAATTCGCCGGTTCGCCGGATGTTGTGGGCCGTATCTTTGGGGACGGCTTCGCGGCCAGGGCGGTTAGTGACGCCGATGCCGACGATCGGCGGGTCGGTGCAGAGGTAGTTGTACGCGGAGAAGGGAGCGGCGTTCAGGGCGCCTTCGCGGTCCATGCTGGTGATCCACGCGATCGGGCGCGGTGCGACCAGGCCGATGAGCAGGTTGTAGACCTGGCGATGAGGCGTCTGTTCCATGTCGAACTTCATTTTGTGTGTCCTCGCTTTCCAGCCTACCGCACACTGGATGAGACCATGGGAATCAGTAGCTTGGAGGGCGAACCGAGAGGGCGGAGATCGACGGGGGGAACCAGCAGAAATAGCCCATTTCATACGCTGATTCGTGTGTACAGATGGTAAAATTAGAGATAATGACAACGCCCTTGAAGACGCTGTTTCTCAACCCGCCCTCCTTTGAAAAGTTTGATGGTGGCGCCAGCAGCCGCTGGCCCGCAACCCGCGAGATCGAGTCGTATTGGTACCCGGTCTGGCTGACGTATCCGGCTGGAATGCTGGAGGGTTCGCGCCTATTGGATGCTCCGCCGCACCACATCAAGTGGGCTGAGGTGGTGACAATTCTGAAGGATTACGAGTTCTTGGTTCTGTTTACCAGCACCATGGGCTGGGACGGCGATCAGAGGATGGCCGAGACGATCAAGCAGACGTATCCCTCGATTAAGATTGCGTTTGTGGGGCCTCCCGTGACGACCTCCCCGGACAAGGCTCTGAATGAGTGCCCGGCGATCGACTTTATCTGTCGGCGCGAGTTTGATTTTTCCGTGGTGGAGTTCGCGCAGGGCAAGCCGCTGCACGAGATTCTCGGGGTGAGCTACAAGGACGAGAATGGTGTGATCCAGCACAATCCGGACCGGGCGCAGGTGACTCCTGAGCAACTGGACGAGATGCCCTGGGCGACCGAGATCTACGCGCGCGACCTGGATGTGACCAAGTACAGCGTGCCGTTCCTGCTGCATCCGTATGTGTCGTTGTACTCGACGCGGGGATGCCCGGCGCAGTGCACGTTCTGCCTGTGGCCCCAGACTCTGAGCGGACATGCATGGCGCAAACGCTCCACCGACGACGTGGCGGCAGAGATGGCGAATGCGAAGAAGCTGTTCCCGCATGTGAAGGAATTCTTCTTCGACGACGATACGTTCAACATCCAGAAGGCGCGCACGATTGAGCTGTGCGAGAAGCTGAAGCCGCTGGGTCTGACGTGGTCCTGCACGTCGCGTGTGACGACGGACTTTGACACGCTGAAGGCGATGAAGGAGGCTGGCTGCCGGCTGCTAATCGTGGGCTACGAGTCGGGCGATCCGCAGATTTTGAAGAACATCAAGAAGGGTGCGACGGTACAACGCGCACTGGACTTCCAGCGCGACTGCCACAAGCTTGGACTGGTGGTGCATGGCGACTTCATCCTGGGGCTGCCGGGCGAGACGCGCGAGTCGATCCGCAACACCATCGACTTCGCCAAGCAATTGGATTGCGAGACGATTCAAGTGTCGATTGCGCACGCGTTTCCGGGCACGGAGTTCTTCGACTACGCGAAGGACAATGGTTTCATCACCAACGAAGCGATGAGCGACGAAGGCGGCCACCAGATGGCGCATATCGAGTATCCCGGGCTGCCTGTCGAATACGTGATGGAGATGGTGCACAAGTTTTACGATGAGTACTATTTCCGTCCGAAGGCTGCGATGCGCGTGATCTGGCAGGCGGTAGTGAACCGCGACGTTCCGCGGCTCTACACCGAGGCGAAGTCGTTTATGAAGTTGCGGGCTCAGAGGAATAAGGCAGCTCGTGCGGCGACGGCTTTGAAGGCACAGGAGCATGTGGGGCAAGGCGCTTAGACGCGAGTCAATCAGTGCAACGGGCGGTCAGCTTCGGCTGGCCGCTTTTTTGTGCGAGGAGGAGCGAATTAGTATGAGGGGTATGACGACTCTGACAAGGCTTTGCTCGGTTGCGGTGATTGCTGTGTGTGTTGCGGTGCCGTCGGTGGCACAGAAGACGACAGCGACGCTGAAGGGAAATTCGGCCCATCCGCCGCATGCACATCGTTGGGTGGATACGCGGCTGTACTTCGGGCTGGGTCCGGCGGATGATCCGGCGAAGGGTGTGAGCGAAGCGGCGTGGCGGGAGTTTCTGGATAAGGAAGTGACGCCGCGGTTTCCGGCGGGGCTAAGCGTGATGGATATTTACGGGCAGTGGCAGGGCAAGGAAGAGACGTCGCCAGAGCGCATTCGTTCGAAGGTGCTGATCATTGATTATCCGGTGACGGCGGAGAATGCGGCGAAGATTCAGGCGATACGGGTGGCTTGGAAGAAGAGGACGGGGGACCAATCTGTGATGAAGGTGACGCAGGCGGCGGGTGTTTCGTTCTGATGCAGTGCACGCGCGCAGGGCATATCTCTTCTAGAATTGATAGAGATGAAGCACGCATTAGCTCCCCGGCAATATCTCATTCTGTTCGCAGTCATGCTGACGGCCTCGGTTGGCGATACTCTTCTGTCACGCGGCATGAGCCAGGTTGGACCCGTGGACATGCACCACCTCGGGCTTCTCCTTCACGCGATTTCGAACCTGAATGTCGTAGCCGGGATTGTCCTGCTGATCGGCTTCTTTGCCTCCTACATGGTCGCACTCTCCTGGGCTGACCTTACCTTTGTCATGCCTGCAACGGCGTTTGGCAATGTCATGGTCGCGCTAATGAGCCGGTTCTGGCTGCACGAACACCTTTCTATCTCTCGCTGGGTCGGCATCCTGCTGCTGACCTGCGCCGTCGGATTTGTGGCGAACAGTCCTTCGCGAACCGAACACACTCCTGACTCTGACCCATTTGCAGGCCCCCCCACGAAACCCTCGTCCCTCTCGCGCATGGATTCCGGGATAGGCCTCTAATGCATCTCGCCTCGCGACTGGTCGCATGGTCCTGCATCGGCTTCGTCGCCTGCCTCGCCATTGCCGGGGAGGTCTTAATCGCCGCAGCCATGCGCAAGATTGGCGACCTTGACGACATTCGCGCACAGTCCGGGTTGCCTGGTGCGATTCGCGTCGTGCTCTGCAGTCGCACATTTCTGGCAGGCGCTTTCTGCATGGCGCTGAATTTTTTCGCCATGCTCTTCACGCTGTCGCGCATCGACCTCTCGCTCGCCGCGCCGGGGATCGCCTCGTTTACCTACATCGGCAACGCGGTCGCGGCAAAGCTCTTCCTCAAGGAAAATGTCGATCGTCGCCGCTGGTTTGCCGTGATCTTCGTCTGCGCGGGCGTTTACTTATTGCTGAAATGAGGTTGGCTCAGGGACGATTTGTCGGCGATCCCGGCAGGTCGCTCTGTGACGCGGAGGCGGACTTGAGCCAGACTTCGAGGCCGCCGGTCTGGCGTAGGAGTTGGATCTCGGCCTGACGGAGTTGGAAGCCTGCGTCGATGACGTTGAGATATTTGTCGCGTTCGGCGATGCGCGACTTCTGTTCGTCCTTGGGCGTCATCTGCGGGGCGTTGGGATCGGCGGGCGGGGATTGGAGTTGCAGGTGCAGGATGTCTAGTTGCTGCTGGGCGAGTTGCTGCTGCAGAGTGGCTACGTCGGCCTGAGCATTGATCTCGTCGATTGTGTGCCGTAGGCGGGACTGGCTGTCGAGCGCGTCCATCTGGGCTGACTCGGCGTCGTGAAAGGAGCGCGAGGCATCGGCGGCGGCTTCGCGGGCCTTGGCAGCGCGCCCTTTATCGAAGAAAGGGATGGTGATCTGGACGCCGAATACGCCTTCGTTAGCCTTGATGGTGCCGTTGAGGCGCTGCAGGGAAGCGAATGAGTCGGTGAAGGTGGCATAGCGATTATATTGCGCAATCATGTTGAATTCGGGCCGAAAGCGAAAGCGGTTGAGTCCTTCTGCCTGCATGAGCTTGGCTTCCGCAGAGGAAAAGGCCGAGGCAACGGCGGAGTTGGCGTAGCCGTGCGGCGTAGTGTTTTCGGCTTCGTCGGGTATCGGGATCGAAGGGAAATTTTCGTCGATGCTGAGAGCGGCGGGAGGGATGCCGATAAGGCGGCCAAGATGTTCGCGGTCGTAGGCAGCATCGTCTTGCGCCTTCATCTGGGCGAGGTGAAGCTCGGCCGCCGTGAGCTTGGCCTGTGTGAGGTCGATCGGCGTATCCTGTCCGGCGTCGAGGCGATTCTGCACGATGGTGGCAAGGGACTTTGCGTAGTCGGATTGCTGGCCGATGACCTGGGCGCGCTGTTGGTCGTGGACGAGGCTGATGAAGGCGATTGCGGCGTCCTGGGCGACGGCCTCGCGGGCATCGGCGAGAGCCAGACGGGAGGCCGCGAGACCTTCGCGGGCGGACTTGATGTAATACGACTGCGAGGCGTTGTAGACGAGTGAGCCGCCGGAAACGGTGGCGAGCGTGGGCGGGTTTGGGCTGTAGCCGTAGCCCTGTCCGAGGCCGGCACCGGCGGTGATGATGGGAACATACGCGTCGAGCGCTTCAGACACCTGGGCCCGTGCTTTATCGTGATCGGCTTCGGCTCCTTTGACGCGCGGGCTATTGCGGATGGCTAGATCGACGGCGGACACGAGCGATAACTGGGCGCGCGCAGCCGGACCGAAGGCGAGCGCGAGAAGGAGTACGAACGTGATGGAAGCGAACGAGAGGCGGCAGCGACCTGGAAGATGCGTGGTCATACGTACGGCGCAGCTGCCGGGACGGATTGTGTCCATGGTATTGTTGGCGGACATCAGAGGCCCTGGGCCGATCTGCCGGTGTGGGTAAAGGCGGGGGCCAGCGCGGCGGCGGCGGCGATTTCCAGGCCAGCGGCTTTGCTGTCTCCACGGGCCGCGAGCAGGCGGCTGAGCTGGAGATGCACCTTAAATGCGGGAGCTTCGTCTGACTTGGCGCGGGAGGCGAGGTAGTCGCGGAGGCAACGTTCGGCGAGCGCGGGTTCGCGGTGGGCTTCGGTGAGCAGGCTGGCTGCATCGACCAGGACTGGGCCATGGGTGTGGTCGGCCGCGAGGCCGGACTTGATGGCGTTGAGCGCATCGTCGGCGCGGGAATGGGCCAGGTAGAACTGGGCGAGGTCGATCCATGCTTCGGGCGAACCCTGCACGCCAACAGCGCGCTTGAACTCAGCCTCGGCTGTCGTGACGTCGTTGTTGGAGTCGGCCAGGCGAGCGAGCAGACGATGCGCGGCGGCGGGGAAGCGCGGCATCATGCGGTCGGCGAGGGCTCGAGCTTTGTCTGCTCCACCACCGACGATGAATGGGGCGGCGACGTCATACTCGCCGAGGTCATTCAGGGCGGCGACGTTGGAGGGGTTGAGTTCGACAGCGCGGGAGAAGTTGGACTCAACCTTGCGCGCCAGGGTGAAGCCGGCGATGGGGCCAGCGTGGCGGGCTTTCAGGCCGTACGCGCGGCCTAGCCACAAGTGGTTGTCGCTGGCCAGCGCACTGGGGATGTTTTGCGCGGATGCGGCCAGTTCGCATTCGTGGATGGCAGGTTCAGCATCGTCCTGCGCGTAGAAGACGCGGCAGAGAAGCTGATGGGCGGTCGCGTCGGCGGGGTTAGCAGCGAGCGCAACGCGCAGCAGGCTGGTGGCGTCCCCGGCCCGGCCTTCCTGGAGCGCGTGGAAGGCCGGGGCATCGGCGCCGAGGGTGCGGTCGTCCGTGGGGGTCTGGGCCGCCGCAGGGATTGCAGAGAGTATGCCCAAGAGGAGCAGGAAGGGGAGCACAGTGAACAACCCCGAGCGCAGGCTGGAGTCTCGCCCGGGTGGCTGGAGTGACGGCATGGGAGAGGATGTTGGGCGCATGCTCATCTATTGGACGGGCGTTACCTCAAGACCGTTGGTGAGGTCGCGGTTGGTGGTTGCGTTTAGTGCGATGCTGTCGTCTTCGGAGAGGCCTCCAACGATCTCGACCCGATTGAGGTTTACGATGCCGCCACTAATTTTGATGGGAGTCTTTACTAGTTTATTGCGGACGATGCGGAAGACGAATGGCTGCGCGCCATCGAAGCGAAGGGCCTCACGGGGCACGCTGAGCACGTGGAGATGCTGCGCGGTGGTGACGGTAATGTTGACGTTCGCGTTCGGTTTGAGGTCTCCGTTGGCGTCGTCAACGGTGATGAAACACTCGCCGACGAAGCGGGTGAGATAGCTGATAACCGTGGTCGGTGCCTGGGTGATGTGACCGTGCCACGTTGTACCGGGCTTTGCCTCCCAGGTGATGGTGACGGGCTGTCCGGCGGCGAGGTTGCCAATGTCGGGCTCGTCGAAATATGCGGTGATGCGCATGTGGTTGAGGTTGGCGACAAAGACGAGGTCGTCGCCTACGGCCACGTAGTCATATTGGGCTATGGGGAGAAAGTAGACGTTGCCTGCGACTTTGCTACGGATGTTTGCGGTGTCGTAGCTGCTTTGCGCAGCAGTGACCGCGGCGCGGGCGTCGGCCAACTCAGCCTGGGCACGGGCCTGATCAGCCTGGCCGTAGCGCTGAGTGCTGTGCTGCTGAATGCTCTGGATGGTGTTGTCGTCGACCTGGACGCGATGCTGGGCGGCGGCGACTTCGCTGGCGGATGCTCCGCCTTTCTTCTGGAGCTCCTGCAGTGTGGCTACCGAGGCCACGTCCTGCTGACGCTGGAGTGTGGCACGAGCGAGGTCAGCGGCGTTGGCGTTGCGCTCATCCTGGCTGCCGCCGTGCTGGATGTCGCCGGCCGCGAGTTGAGCGGCCTGGAGCATTGAGTTGGCATGCGCAAGATTCGCGATCGCATACTTGTCATCCATTTTGAGCAGCAACTGGCCTGGCTTCACCCTGTCGCCGACGTTGACGTAGACGTCCTGCACCTGTCCGGCGGCCTGAGAGTGTACCTGGAAATCGTCCATCGGCTCGACTTTGCCGTTGGTGGAGAAGGATTTTGTGAGGTCCTCGTAGGAGACTTTGGCGGCGCGGATTGTGACGCGTTCGCGAGTCAGCGACTTGAGCGCGATTACGCCCAGAACAATGAGGACGAGGGCTACTCCCACAATTAAGTACTGCATTACGGGATTTGATTTTTGGGTGGAGGCCATTTGTTATTCGTTGCCAGTATATAAGACACACCAGATCGCGAAACGACCCGGAAATTGTTGAACCATAGTCGCAACAGGGGGTTTTTGGGAGGGTGAAGCAACAAGCGAATCACAGAGAGCACAGAGGAATTCACGGGCGATGATGATTTCATGGCTGGGCGAACGAAATGTGGGGATGCTTCCCCTTCGCAGGCTCAGGATCAGAATGACAAGCGATGCGGCGGTCAGGCGTGGGGGTGCAGAGATGCAGGTCTCGCAGCTCCAGCTCGAGGCCGTTGAAGTGCGAGCCGGCATAGGGGCCGGTGTTGTTGCGTAGGCGGTAGAGGACGT
This sequence comes from Acidobacteriota bacterium, assembly GCA_030775885.1. Lineage (GTDB taxonomy): Bacteria > Acidobacteriota > Terriglobia > Terriglobales > Acidobacteriaceae > Edaphobacter. Next base: position 8,096 of record JALYIG010000271.1, read on the forward strand.
CGATGACGGAGCCGGAGGTGAGGCAGGAGCAGATGGAAAGCCAGTTTCGCGGGCCGCGGCTCCAACCGAGGGCGGGGATGCAGGGTGGGGCAGGCTGGCCGGGTTCGATGGGTGACTGCGCGAGCTGGAGGCAGACGTGCTGGTCCTTGATGATGCGGACGGGGGCGGCGAGTTTAAGGCCGCGGGTGAGGAAGACCGGCTCGGCATTGCCAATGCCAAAGGGAGCGCAGCGGGCGATCCAGGTATTGAGGTCGGGTGTGATGTCGGAGAGCGAGATCTCGGCGTCGTAGTCGAGCTCAGGAAGGAGGAGAGAGGGGTTGAGACGGGAGGTGGCGTAGGCATGCATCCGCTGGCGCAGGAGGGGAAGGACGGCGGAGGGCAGCGAGAAACCGACGGCGTGGGCGTGGCCTCCGAAGCGATTGAAGAGGGAGACGGCGGGGGTGGTTGGCGGATCCGGTATTCCCACGTCTGACTCGGTCAGACCTGGGCCACCCTCGGTTTCGGCGGTATTTACGGCGGTGAGGGCGTCGAGGAGATGGAAGCCGGGAATGGAGCGGCCGGAGCCGTGGGCATTGCCGTCGGCGTGTGTGAGGACGAGGGCTGGACGGCCGGTGCGGTCGACGACGCGGGAGGCGAGGATGCCGAGGACGCCGCGGTGCCAGTCTGCGTGGTCAAGAACGATGCAGTCGGCGGGGTAGGCTCCGTCGCCATCGAGCAGCGTGAGGAGTTCCTGGTCGATGGCGTCAAGGGCCTTCGCTTCGGAGTCGCGGCGGGCGGTGTTGAGGGTATCGAGCTTGAGCGCCAGGGCGTGGGCTCGATCGCGGTCGCGGGTGAGGAAGAGCTCGACTACGTCGGAGGCGATGTCCATGCGTCCGGCGGCGTTGATACGAGGAGCCAGTCTGAAACCCACCTCCGTGGCTGTTGGTGCCCGGTCGAGGGGGAGCTTGGCAAACTGCATCAGGGAGCGAAGTCCGGGCTGGACGGGGTTGGCAAGCGCGGCGAGGCCGAGCGCCGCAATGATGCGATTTTCCCCGGAGAGCGGAACGGAGTCGGCGATGGTCGCGATGGCGACGAGCTTAAGGAAAGATGGGATGAGGACGTCGCGAGTGCGGGTGTGGAAGGCCGCTGGATCGGCGGTGAACGGCGCGGCGGCGGTGAGCAGGGCCTGCGCGAGTTTGAAAGCGACGGCGGCTCCGCAGAGGAATTTGTTTGGGTATGGACAGCCGGGCTGGGCGGGGTTGATGACGGCGAGACAGTCGGGTAACGCAGAGAGTTCGTCCGGCAGGTGGTGGTCGGTGACTATGAGGTCGAGGCCCAGGGTGCGCGCTTCGGCGGCTTCGGCGACGGCGCGGATACCCGTGTCCACGCTGATGACGAGGCGGACTCCAGCGGCTGCGGCTTCGCCGAGGATGGCGTTCTGCATGCCGTAGCCCTCGCGGATGCGATGAGGGACGTGGTAGCTGACCCGCTGCGGAATGGGCGGATGGAGGGCCTGGCCGATGCGCTCGATGGTGGTCTTCAGCAGGACAGTGGCGGTGGTGCCGTCGACGTCGTAATCGCCATAGATGAGTATGGATTCTGCGGCTCGAATGGCGGCGAGGATGCGGGCGACGGCGGGGGCCATGCCAAGCATCTGGGCGGGGTCAGAGGCGGGCGCGTCGAGCAGGGCGGCGAGGGAGGGATGGAGGAATGCATCCGCGGCGGTGGGAGTGTCGATGCCGCGGGAGATGAGGATCTGCGCGACTGCTGGGGGGCAGGCGAGGTGCACCGTTAGGAGGGCGAGGGCGGCAGGCTCAGGGGCGAATTTCGGTTGCCAACTGCACGGCTGTGGCGCGTTGGACAGTTCCTGCAGCGGCGTGCTTTCCACGGTCGACACGGTTGTAGCCTTCGGCGGTTAGTCCTCGTCGCTGTCGTCGACGACGATGCCGCCGAGGTCGGTTACGGTTTCGATGAGTTCCTGGAAGCGCTCGTACCACTCGGTGGAAGTTTCGAAGAGGAACATGACACCCTGATGGGCGAATCCGAGTTGGAGGTAGCCGAGTTTACCGACATGGTTGACAAGGTACTCGGCGTCGTCGAGTTCGGGCGCGTCGGCGTCCGGATAGGCCTGGTCGCGAAGCTGGTCGAGCAGGATGGAGATGTCGGATTTTTCGAGGGTGACTTCGCTCATGGTCACGAACATTGCGCCGGCGGCCTTGGCGTGCTCGACGAAGTCCTTCCAGGAGTCGGCGTCTTCGTCCTCGAAGATGACGGTGGGGACTTCTTCGGTGACGTATCCATTGAAGCGGCGCATGCCATGGCCAGCGATGAAGGCCACCATGTCGTCCTTGAGCGAGATAAGATTGTCGGGTTGCATGCAGAAAGTATTGTCGCAGAAAGTGCGATGGCGCGCACAGATGGGTGTGGATCGTTGACCGGCGGGCGCGGTTCATAGAACTGCGCGGCGGTAGTAGCATGTTGGATTATGCGAGCTATCCAAATTACACAAACGGGCGGACCCGAAGTACTGGAGTTCCGCGAGTTGCCGAATCCAGAACCGGCGCCGGGGCAGGCGCTGATCCAGGTTGAAGCGTGCGGCGTTAATTTCATCGATGTTTACCTGAGAGAGGGTCGGTACCCGGCGAAGCTCCCGTTTATTCCGGGGCAGGAGGCGGCGGGAACCGTGCTCGCAGTCGCGCCGGACGCTGGGGACTCGGTGAAGGTGGGCGACCGCGTGGTGTGGTGTCACGTGATGGGGACGTATGCGGAGTTCGCGGTTGCGCCGGTGACCAAGCTGATCGCAATTCCCGAGGGCATCAGCACCAAGCAGGCGGCCGCGGCGATGCTGCAGGGCATGACCGCGCACTACCTTGGGCATTCGACGTATGTGATCCGGCCGGGTGACGACGTGCTGATCCACGCGGGTGCGGGTGGTGTCGGGCTGTTGCTGATCCAGATGGCGAAGCGGCTGGGCGCGCGGGTACTGACGACGGTCTCGACGGAGGAGAAGGCGGCGCTGGCGCGTCATGCGGGAGCGGATGAGGTGATCCTGTATACGGAGGAGGACTTTGCCGCGAAGGTGCGTGAATTGACCGGCGGGCGCGGGGTTCCGGTGGTGTACGACTCGGTGGGCAAGACTACGTTTGAAGGCAGCCTGGCGTGCCTGCGTCCGCGCGGGTTGCTGGCATTGTATGGCGGATCGAGCGGCGCAGTGCCGCCGTTTGACTTGATTCAGCTTTCGACCAAGGGGTCGCTGTACGTGACGCGGCCGACGTTGAAGGATTACACGCTGACTCGCGCAGAGCTCGAGCAGAGGGCGGTCGATGTGCTGCGCTGGGTGTCCGAGGGTAGCCTGAAACTGCGGCTGGAGCACAGCTATCCGCTGGCTGAGGCGGCGCAAGCGCATCGCGACTTGGAAGGGCGCAAGACTACCGGCAAGGTCCTGCTGATTCCGTAGGCGGTGCAGGGAACCGGCGGATTCGGATTTGCGTAACTCTAACCATGCGGGAAGCTTTCGATTGGCACTGGATTGAAGAGCGGGTTGCGGAGACGATTGAAGTCTGGCATGGCTGCGCTGCGCGTTCGGCGCGCACCGGGCCGCGCTATAGCGTGGAAGAGCAGACGAGGCGCGAGCAGGTTTACGACGAAGGGCTGCGCGAGGTTGAGCGCGAGGCGAAGCGCAGGCCGCGGAACAGGGCGGAGAGGCTGGAGGCGCAGCAGCGGATTACAGCTTCATTTGCGCGCTTCTCCTCGACAGCGCTGGATCTGCCGGACGATGCTACGCAACTGCTGACGGATGATTTTCTGCCGGTGGGCTCGAAGCTTGCGCGATGGGCGAGGCGGTTCGACGAGAGCCTGAGCATGGCCGATATTATCCAGGCGAACCGCAATGCTTGGACAGCCTGCGGGTTGCAGCCATTGCTGGGAGAGCGGATTGGGCTGACGCCTTCGATCCTCGGGTACAGCCTGCTGTATCCGTACACCGATAATTTTCTGGATCGTGCAGACGTGAGCGGGGAGGCGAAGCGGCGGTTTGGAGAGCGCTTCCGGCGGCGGTTGGAGGGCGAGCGGATTGCGGCTGAGGATAGCCACGAGGCTACGCTGTGGGCTCTGGTGGAGTTGGTGGAGGGACAGTATCCGCGCGCAGACTATGCGCAGGTATTTGCGTGCATGCTGGCGATCCATCGGGCGCAGCAGGGAAGTGTTGCGCAGGTGGGACGGGACGCTGCGGTTGCGGATGGCGAAGTGCTGCGCATCAGTTGCGCGAAGGGTGGAAGCTCGGTGTTGGCGGATGCGTGTCTTGCCCGCGGCGAGTTGAGTGCGGCAGAGAGCCGGTTCGGATTTGAATGGGGCGTCCTGCTGCAGTTGGGCGACGATTTGCAGGATGTGCGCGAGGATATGCAGCGCGGGTCGGTCACACTGTTCTCGCGGGCTGCGGCGATGGGTGTGCCGCTGGACGGGTTGGCCAATCAACTGCTGAGCTTCAGTGACCACGTTGGAGCAAGGATGGACGGATTGGCGCACGGTTCGGCGATGCTGAAAGATTTGTTGCGAATGAGTTGGCGATCGCTGATTGTTGGGGCTGTGGCGGACTCGCATGAATTCTTCTCGCGCGATTTCGTCGCGGAGATCGAACAGTCCTCTGCGTTCCGGTTCGAGTTTCTGAGGGCACGTCGCAAGCGTCTGGCGAGCCGCGAGGGATTGTATGCGGTGCTGTTCGACGCGTTCCTTGAGGCGCCGGATGACGACGATTTGGAAACGACGTTTCCGGTTCCTGTGCTTGCCGCAGTGTGAGGGATATGTGCTGATGTGGCGCTAGTGCGGCGGCGGATCTTAGAGCAGCGCGTTGAGGATCGCGGTGAGGTGAACGGCGGCGCAGTCGATGTGGGGGAAACCAGTGTTGGATTCGTTGAAGATGAGGGAAAGATCGGTCCCGGCGATGAGGATTGCGTCGACCTTGTCGCGTGCGATCAGGGTGTGCGCGAGCGTGGTAAGTTGCCGATGTTGAACTTCCGACCCCAGACGGTCGCGGAGCAATTCGGTGTAGATGGTGTGGATGTTGTCTACCTCGACGGGGCGGGGGCAGATGACTTCGACATCCGACAGCAAATCGTAGAAGCCGGACTCGATAACGTAGCGTGTGCCGAACACAGCCACGCGCTGTGCGGACCGGGATGCGAGTTCAGCGGCGACGGCGTCGGCGATGCTGACGAGCGGCAGCGGTGAGCAGGCCGCGAGCTCGCGGGCGCAGTAGAGCGGAGTAACTGCGGGGATGATTCCAATCTCGGCTCCGGCGGCCTTGAGGCGGTGGAGGAAGCTGGTGAGGTAATCCGCCATGCTGGCCGGTTTGTTGGCCTGGATGTACTCGAAGATGCGGGCGGTTTCGGCGTGGGCCATAACGAGGTCGAGCGTGCGACCGCGATCATCGAGCGCGCGGGCGAGCTTCTGGTAGTAGTGGACGGCGGCGCCCACTCCAAGTCCGCCGACGAGACCAAGACAGCGACTGCTTATCATAGATGGAGAGGGTAGTGGGTTGCGGGCGGCTGGGCAAGGGAATTTGTGGCTTGGATGCTGCGTGTGAATCGCCGGCAGAAGCGAACTTTTTTTGACATCATCAAAAAGTTTGCCTAACCTTGAATTACGCCCTTCTCTGCGACTGGCTTGATTCGGCAGCCGCGCCACCCATAATTCTTGCCCGCAACGAAATGTTCGGGAAGCGCGGTGAAAGTCCGCCACTGCCCCGCAACTGTGAACGCGCACGCTGCCAGTGTTACCGGAAGCGTGAATGTCAGTCAGGATTCTCCCACTGAAGCCGCCAGGCGACGGGAAGGGGGGTCAAGACGATCGACCGACATGCACCCGCGTAAGTCAGGAGACCGGTTTCGCTACGTTCAGTAACCACGTTCCCGGGGGGGAGCGTAGGAGTTCCGACATGTCCTTTGTCTTCGGCCGTCCTGTGGCTGGATTTGTTTCGCGTGCGTCTGCTTCGCGCAGATTTACTACGCTCGCCGCCATCGCGCTTCTTTCACAATTTATGGTGTTTTCGACTGTGGCACGTGCAGTTGTCGTGCGCGGTGTTGTTACCGATGCATTGGGCAAGCCGGTTCCGGGGTCGCGCATCCAGCTTATTCAGGGACCGAAGGCGGTGGCCGTCGCTGTATCCGGTGCCGATGGCTCCTACGAGATCCGATCGACGGAGTCGGGTCGATTTACTCTGCTAACCTCGTCTGCCACTTTCTTTCCGGGGGTTGGAGAGAATTTCTACGGCGGATCGACCGACGTAATGGTCGAGAACATTGTGCTGGAGACAACATCGGTGAAGGAAGAGGTCACTGTGACGGCGACTGGCACGCCAACACCGATTGCGCAATCGAGTTCGGCGGTGACGCTGATTCCGGCCGAGTACCTTGCTACAACGGTGGGGGTTTCAGATGCTCTGCGACAGTCTCCTGGCGTGGTTGTGGTGCAGACC
>JALYIG010000272.1 GCA_030775885.1 Acidobacteriota bacterium
GTCCAGAACCAGTCCGGACCAAATGCAGACTTAGTCCAGACCTAAGTCATTTATCAGGAATAACTTTATGACTCAAGTATGGGGGGGAGGGGTGGGCCACACATCAGCAGTCCCCAGTCATACGCAACCGCGCACCAGCACCCGGAAAGCCTCGAAACTTCGCCCCCGTGCTGCCTACATCGCGGGTGCGTTGATCACGCCGCAGGCGATCCGGTTGCCCGCATTGCCGGTCGGATCGGTCTTCATGTCGTCAGCCTTCTCGTGGATCATGATCGAGTGGCCGATCACCGACGTGCTCGCGTCCGCACCCAGCGAAAGGTAGTTCACCTTGAAAGTGGCCTGGGCGGTATGGTCCTCACCGACGGTGACGTTTTTTGGCAGGTCGCCCGCATGGTGTCCCATCGGATTGTCCATGCCGTGCTGCTTGGTCTCGGGATTGAAGTGGCCGCCCGCGCCTTTGAAGTCCGGCTGGTCACACACGGAGTTGGCGTGGATATGAACGGCGTGATCTCCAGGAGGCAGGTTCTTCAGCTTCAGGCTGATGATCAACTCTTTGCCGTCCTTGCTCTCTTTGAAGGAAGCAGTGCCGGCGCTGTCGCCATTCGACATCGCAATCGGGATCAGCAGCGCGCCCTTCTTCTGCTTGCCCTCCGCGTATGCGGATCGGGCTTGGAAGCCAACGGCAACCAGGGTGAAGGCGGCCAGCGAAAGTGCGAAGCCAGCAAGAACAGGATGGACAGGATAGTTAGGGCGCATCAGCGTTTCTCCTTCGAGGTCGGTGGAGAAAGCATAACCCAACAGGACGCAGCCTGGCATCTCAACAGCCGAGAATCAATCCGTGATGGGAAATTCGAGCTGCTCGCTCTCCGGCGACTCCAGATACGGTCGAAAACAACTGCGACAGCGCGCCTCGTAGACTCCCGCGGCTCCTACGACCACCAGCTCACGGCTGGCGCCCAACCGCTGAGTGTGTATGGCCGGCGCACCGCAGACGATGCACACTGCCGACAGCTTTGTCACTTCGTCGGCAATGGCCATCAGCGCGGGTATCGGCCCAAACGGATCGCCGGTAAATGTGGTGTCCAGCCCGGCCACCAGGATGCGTTTGCCCAGGTGCACCAGTTCCACGGTCAGTTGAACAATCGACGAATCGAAGAACTGTGCCTCGTCGATCCCAATCACTTCGACATCCGAAAGCAGCGGGTAGAGCGACTGCCGGAGATTGGCCACATTTGGCACCGTCACCGCCTCGTGCGTCTGCGCGCTGTGCGAGGCAATCGAAGTGCGGTGGTAGCGCAGATCGATGTCCGGCTTGAAGCAGGCGACCCGCTGGCGCGCAATGCGTGCGCGCTTCAGCCGGCGGATCAGTTCCTCGCTCTTGCCCGAGAACATGGGCCCGGTAATCACCTCAATGCGGCCAACTTCAACGCGGCCCTGTTTTGCTGTACTCATCGTGCGGACCTTTACTCGATCCGGTGCGGTGGATCGTTCGAGTCCATCCTATCCGAGCGGATGGTGAGGATATCAGGGCATAAATCCGCGGCGTTACACCGTGGGAAATCAAAAGAAACACGCAGCCGCGCTCCGCACGCACCTTTGACTCAGAGTCTTATAGTTGATAGCGTTGAGACTGGGTTGACGCGCGCATCAGGCCGTTTACCGGCTCTGGTCCCCATCGTTCAATGGTTAGGACACCGCCCTTTCACGGCGGTAATACGGGTTCGAATCCCGTTGGGGACACCAATAATAAATCAGCAGGTTACAGCCTACGCAGCCGCCACCATTTCGGGGGCTGGTAACGCTGCGGTAACGATAGAACCGAGATTGACTTCTTCTTGGGGTTCTTTCGCTGTCTCCCTCTGGGCTTCCTTTGGCTTCTCCGCATAGGCTCCATCAAGGAGATTCACCGCGTCGGAGAGAAAGGCAGGGCTGAGATGCTGATACCTTGCCGCCATCCTCAAATCCTTGTGACCCAGGATGAGCGCGACGGTGTGAATGTCCGCACCTTTCATCCGCATCCAGCTTGCCGCAGTGTGCCTCAGATCGTGAAAGCGGAAGTCTGAGATTTTCACGAGGCGGCATGCCCGCAGGAAAGCAACGGAGACATTCTCCGGATTGATCGGATCGGCAGAGAAAATGCAATCAGTGGATTTCGCCTTCTTCGGAACCGGAACGGCGGCAAGCGCGTCGATTGCCAGCGTATTCAAATAGACGATCCGCCCGTCTCCATTCTTGGTTTGTGGGAGCATGATGCGCTTGCCTTCGGAGTCCACATCCATCCATCGCAGCCCCAGAATTTCACCACGTCTCATCCCGGTAGCAGCGGCGAGGCCAGCGATGGGTCGGAGCCATACTGGGCAGGCTTCCAACACCTCGCGCAGTTCCGTAGGCTGCAAATACCGGACGCGCCCGGCAGGGACGCGCGGAGGTTTGACACCGTGCGCTGAATTGGTTGGTATCAACTCCCATTCAACGGCTAATCCCAGCAAGTGCTTTAGGACGTTTAGCTCTTTCACCACGGAAGCCGACGAAACGTTGCCGCTGCGATGTGTGATGTATTTCTGCACATCTACCCGGCGAATATCAGCGACCTTTCCGGTTCCGAAGAATGGCTTTAGGTGGGCTTCCATAATGCCGCTTTCACGCGTGTACGATCGCGGTGTCAGTCGGGCCTGCTGGTGTTTTAGGAAACGCTGCGAGACGACTACGAACGACTCAGCCGATGGTGGCGCATACCCAAGCGTTACCGTCTTTTCGACGCGCGCCTTCTCTGCGTTTAGCAGAGTGCGGGCCTGTTGCAGGGTGTGCGCCACGAACTTCCGTTGGCGACGTTTGCCGCTGGCGTCTATCCAAGAACCCCAATATCCCGGTCTGTCCTTGCGAGTGTAGATACCGTCACGATTCTTGGCTTTTCCGCGTGGCATGGTCTCTCCTATTTCACGTTTCCTGTTTTGTGTAGCTGGTATAACTTGCGCGCGTAGGCAGCGCGCTTGGCCCGGGCATCGTCACTATTCCTGGATGCCGCTACCCGGCACTTCTGACTGCAAAAATTGTGGTGAACGAATCTCCGAAAGTAAAACTTGCCACACTTGCACTGGCCTATTCTCGCTATCAGCCCCGACTCGATTAATTCGAGCAGGCGATGCAGAACGGCCAGCTCGCCCATCTTGCTCCCCGGACGCTCGCTAAGGGCCTTCGAAGGTTTGCGCCGACGTGCATCGCGCTTAGCTTTTAGGTCTGAATCGAGACGAGATCCTACCACTGCATCCCACCCCACTAGCGTTTGCACTTCGCCTGTCGGCTCGAGCCTTCCGTAGACGTAAACGTAAGGAACAACTGTGTAGTACCGCATCAAATCCTGAATGCGTTCATTTGCTTCTATGGTGTGCTTGGCTTCAGGGGTTCGCTCTGCGTACATCCGGCCCCCTTCGCCCTTGAACCGTGGCTTGTCCTTCGCTGCAAAGTGAGCAGCCTCAATGAAGGCCCACCAAATGGCTTCAATACGGGTTCGAGCCTCGGTGTCCTCTGTGACATTGAGCCATTCAATGAACGCTTCTGCGGACGACTCGCCCTCATAATTGCGCTTTTTGTCTAGTGCATGGCTTTCTCGTGTAGGCATACATAGGAAAGTACTACCAGAATCGGGGAGAGTCAAAGCATACTTTGCATCAGTTCCCCCAAACTGACAGGAGTGTGCGATGGAGAGCAGACCGCAACGCAAGATTGAAGCTGAACTTTTAGGTATGGCAGACGCCGAGACAATGACAGGACGGAGTCGCTGGAGTTGGAGACGTGACTGCTATTCAGGGGCAGTCGCTTCCGTCAAGATCGGGCGTCGCTTATTCGTCCCGGTTTCAGAAGTCCGCCGTGTGATCGCAGAAAGCACACGTCCGCGAGTAGAACAATCCTGAGTTGAAAGCAGAGCGGATACATGGCGAACGAGTCCAGAGACCCACCCACCCTTACTTGGCAGGGCGTAGACCTTCCGCGCGTCCCCCCGGGCGATTATCAGGCCGTCTGTGTCGGCTGGCAGGGTCCGGAGTGGTGCAAAGCCTTCCGGCGCTGGAGCCTTCGCCTAGAATTTTCATTGCTGACGGACGGAACCCTTGTGAGCGCGTTCTACAACATGGGCAGCGACGTGACAAAGCCCCATGTAGGCCGCCGCTCTCGCTTCTATGCCGCGTGGTGTCTTGCGAACGGGGAAATGCCAAGAAAGGGCCAGCAAATGACGCTAGAGACCTTTACAGAGCCGGGATTGCTGTACGTCGTGTGCGTAGAGGACAGTTTGAAAGACGGAAAGGATGCGGACAAGCCGGAAGCGTTGCGATACTCGCGTGTGAGCGACATTCTAAGAATCGAGTGGCCTTGAGAATGAACCCGGGCGGCCTTCAATCTCTTAATCCTTCAATCACTCAATCAGGAATCTCTTAATCAGAAAATCACCCAATCAAGCAATCAACCAATCAAGTTGCCGTATACAAGCTTCGCCCAAGGCCGGGCGCCGGACGCTAACCCAAGCAAACCTAAAGAGGGGGATTTCGGTCCCCCTTAGGCCGTTAAGACAATAGACACGCAAAAGCTGATTGGCAGTTATTCTGGTCATTACCAAAGGAAGCAAGGGAGTAGGCCTGGCTGCATGTTTGAACAAGCATTTAAGAAGATTGACGACATCCTCCGCAAAGATGCGGGGGTTTCTTCCGAACTCGATTACATAGAGCAAACGTCATGGGTGCTTTTCCTAAAATACCTCGACGCCCTGGAACAAGACCGCGCGCAGATCGCCGAGTTGCATAACCAGACTCACACCTATTTGCTAGAGACTCCGTACCGTTGGCGCACATGGGCGACACCTCTGACCGCCGACGGCACTCTCGACCACAATCGCGCCCTCATCGGGGACGACCTCCGAGATTTCGTGGACCAGAAACTGTTCCCATACCTCAAAGGGTTCAAACAACGTGCCGACCGTCCCGACACCATCGAGTACAAGATTGGTGAGATCTTCGGCGAACTCAAGAACAAATTTCAGTCAGGCTACAACCTTCGCGAAGTGATCGAGTTGATCGACACGCTTCGCTTCAACTCCCAGACCGAGAAGCATGAACTGTCCGACCTCTACGAGGCCAAGATTCGCAACATGGGTAACGCCGGGCGCAACGGCGGCGAATATTACACGCCTCGTCCGCTCATTCGTGCCATGCTCGCGGTCGTCCAGCCCCGCTTGGGCGAGACCATTTACGACGGCGCGCTCGGCTCGGCGGGCTTCCTCTGTGAGTCCTTCGAGCGCCTCAACAAAGAGGCGACTACGGTTGCCGCCCGCAAGAAGCTCCAGACCAGCACTTTCTACGGTCAGGAGAAAAAACCTCTCGCCTACGTCATAGGCCTGATGAACATGATCCTCCACGGCGTTGAGGCCCCGAACATTATCCACACCAATACGCTGGAGTTAAACAACAACGACATTCAAGAAAAAGACCGTCACCATGTAATCCTCGCCAATCCACCTTTTGGAGGGCGGGAACGCACCGAGGTTCAGCAAAACTTTCAGATTAAGACCTCAGAGACCGCGTTCCTCTTCCTCCAGCACTTCATTCGAAAGCTACGCGCTGGCGGCCGCGCGGGCATCGTCATAAAAAATACATTTCTCTCGAACAGCGACAACGCTAGCGTCTCACTCCGCAAACTCCTCTTGGAATCCTGCGATCTCCACACAATTCTCGATTGCCCCGGAGGCACGTTCCAAGGTGCGGGCGTCAAGACGGTCGTCCTGTTTTTCACCAAAGGCTCAGCTACGCAAAAGATCTGGATTTACCAACTGGACCCGGGCCGTAGTCTCGGCAAGACTAACCCGTTGAACGATTCTGACCTCTGCGACTTCGTCGAACGGCAGAAGACTCTTGCAGGCTCTCCACAATCTTGGTCTGTTGATATTGGCAACATAAATAAGAAGACCTTCGAGCTTTCAGTAAACAATCCGAACGGTAATTACGAAATTGTCCATCGTTCTCCACAAGAG
>JALYIG010000273.1 GCA_030775885.1 Acidobacteriota bacterium
ATCACGAACGCCACAATCCTCCGCGGCACGCCCAGGGCTTCCATCGCTTCCATCGCACGCGGCAGCGCGGCCTCGCTGGTGGAGGTCGCGAATGCAATCGTCGCCGGCTCTGTCACAGCTTGCAAAAAGCGCCGGATCGGCACGCGCGCAATCGTCGCGACCGGCAGCAGCACCAGCAGCGCGAACGCGATCAGCGCTCCGTAAAACGTCAGCAGCAGCTTGCCCAGATTCACCAGCACGCCGAGTCCCATGTTGCCGACCGTGAATGCCATCGCAGCGCCCACTCCAATCGGCGCGTAGTACATCACGATGTTGGTAAATTTGAACATCACCTCGCTCAGGCTCTCGCACAGGTGCAGCACAGGAGCGCGCTTGGCCTGGCTCAATCCTGCCAACGCAACTCCGAACAGCACCGCGAACACCGCGACCTGCAGAATCTGGCCCTCTGCCACCGACTTCGCGATGTTCTCCGGAAACACATGCAGCAGGAATTCGTCCCAATGCGCCGGCGGAACCTTCGCCAGCGCCTCGGTGCTTCCAGCCGCTGCAGGCACCACCAATCCAACGCCCGCGCGGGACAGGTTGATGGCGACCAAACCAATCACCAGCGCCAGCGTGGTCAGCACCTCGAAGTACACCAGCGACTTGATGCCCATTCGTCCCACCGACTTCATATCGCCGTGGCCCGCGATGCCGGTCACCAGCGTCGCGAAGATCAGAGGCGCGACGATCGTCTTGATCAGCCGCAGGAAGATGTCGGAGAAGACGCGCAGATGGGTGGCGAAGGAGGGCGCGTCGAAACCCAACTCGGCGCCTGCGACCATCGCGACAAAGATCCACGGCGTCAGCGTTCGTTTGCGTGTGGCGAACGCTGCCAGCAGGGCGATCCCCACCCATCGAGCGATCATCCCGAAGCGAACGGCGGTTCCGGAGTGCGCATGCCCCAGCCACGCCACCAGGCATCCCGCCACGAACACTGCGGCACCGACGGCAATCAACCCCGCGCTGGACTCCGATTTAGGCCGATTTTCGATGCTTCCTCCTGAATGGTTCTAACCATACTAGCCGCAGCGCCCGCTCCGGTCCCGCCATGCCAGCGTTTGTAGGACAATAGAGGTTTGGGCCGAACCGTTGGCTGATCACCTACATCCAACAACAGGGCAGCAATGCTCTTTTAAATCCTGACTGATTTTGAGGGAACCACGAAGGCATGGCAGACGAGAACACAGCACGCGTAGTCGGCATCGACCTGGGGACAACGAATTCGTTGGTCGCCTTCATGCAGGGCGGCCAGCCTACCATCATTCCCGGTGAAGACGGCGATCGGCTGGTGCCGTCCGTTGTGGCATTCGATCAGGAGCGCGGATTCGTTGTCGGCAATGCTGCTCGCGCGACTCTGCTCACAGATGCCGCCAGCGCCGTATATTCCGCGAAGCGGCTGATGGGCCGCGGCGTCGAGGATGTGCAGGAAGAACTGAAGCTCTTTCCATTCAAGCTGGTTGAAGGCCTGCAGCCGGGTGATGTGCTGAAGCTTGAAATTGGCGGACTGCAACTCACTCCGCCGGAGATCTCGGCGTACGTTCTACTGCAGTTGAAGAAGAACGCGGAGCGCTTCTTCGGCGCGCCTGTTTCGAAGGCGGTCATCACCGTTCCCGCGTACTTCAACGATGCGCAACGCCAGGCCACCAAAGATGCAGGACGCATTGCCGGACTCGAGGTGCTGCGTCTTGTGAACGAGCCCACCGCGGCTGCGCTTGCATACGGTCTGGACAAGCAGCGCGACGGCCTTATCGCAGTGTACGACTTCGGCGGCGGCACCTTCGATATTTCCATTCTTAAACTGTACGAGGGCATTTTCGAGGTCATTGCAACCGGCGGCGACACTCATCTCGGCGGCGACGACATCGATAACCTGCTCATCGCAATCGCGCTGGACGACATCGCCGGTGATGCGGATCTTGGCTTCGGCCCGGCCGCGACGGCCAGCGGCGAACTGGTGCAGGCCGTGCGCAAGGCGGTGATCGAGGCGAAGATTACGCTCTCCGACGGCCATTCCGCGAAGCTGCAGGTCGCGCTTCCCAACCGCAAGGCGTATGCGCGCGAAATCTCCCGCGAGCAATTCGACTCGCTGATTGCACCAGTGATTGCGCGCACCGCCGGGCCAGTTCGTCAGGCGATGAAAGATGCGAAGCTCAGCGCGGACCAGATTGACGAGGTCGTCCTGGTTGGCGGATCGACGCGGATTCCGGCCGTGCGCAGGCTGGTCGATGAACTGTTCGGGCTGAGCGCGCGCGGCAAAAAGCCGCACACCGAACTCAATCCCGACGAGGTCGTGGCCCTTGGCGCAGCAGTGCAGGCGCAGATTCTTGCCGGTGGTTCGGCTTCGACGGAAGATTTGCTGCTGCTCGACGTAACCCCCTTGTCGCTTGGCATCGAGGCGCTGGGCGGCGTGGTGGCAAAGATCATTGAGCGCAACTCCACCATCCCGGCGTCTGCCACGGAGCACTTCACCACCGGAGTCGATGGGCAGACCAATGTCGCCATCCATGTGCTGCAAGGGGAGCGTGAGCTTGCGAAGGACTGCCGTTCTCTGGCTCGATTCGACCTCAAAGGCATCCCCCCGATGGTTGCCGGACTACCGCGCATCGAGGTGAAATTCCTGATCGACGCGAACGGAATTCTGCACGTCAGCGCCCGAGAACAGCGCAGCGGCAAGGTGGCTGAGATCGAGGTGAAGCCGACCTACGGGCTGACCGATGAGCAGGTCGAAACGATGATCCTTGCGTCGTTCGATCACGCCGAGGAAGACATCGAAGCGCGGCAGTTGATTGAGGCGCGCAACGAGGCGGAGACGATTCTGTCGGCGGTCGAAAAGGGCAAGACCCATATTTCGTGGCAGCAGTTGTCCAGCTACGAGATGTCCACCATCGAGATGGAGATTGGCCAACTGAAGCAAGTCATCGGCGGCGATAGCTATAGGGCGATTCGCCAGGGCATCGAACGGTTGGACAAGTCGACGCGGCGCTTTGCCGAGTTGATGATGGATACCGAAGTCATGGGCGCGATGAAGGGCCAGACGATGACCGAGGCCGGCGCCGGCATGGGCCAGGGCCCGACCGCGCCGCATCCGTTCGCCAAGGCCGAGTTTGAGGAGACCGAGACCGCCGCCGAAGAAGGCACAGAAGACTAGTGCGGCGTCGGTTTGCAATTCGGTCCGGCATTGCCGGCAAAGTTTAGAATGGAGTTTATGTCCGATCACGCTCTTGTTTCTCCCGAAGTCGATCTTTCCAAACCACCAGCCGAGGGCATGGTTCGGGTTACCTTCCTGCCGGAGGGCCGCACGGTGGAGTTTGCGTTCGATTCGCTGCCGTACGAAGGGCATGGGCAGCCAATGTCGTTTCTCGATGTGGCCGAAAACTTCGGCATCTTCCTCGACCATGCCTGCGGCGGAGTCTGCGCCTGCACCACGTGCCATCTCCACCTGAAAGAGGGTGCCAGCGGAGTGAGCGAGCCGGAGGATCTCGAGCTCGACCGGCTTGAAACAGCGGCCGGTATTGAACTGAACTCGCGCCTTGGCTGCCAGGCCGTCATCGAGAAGCCCGGCACCTACGTGGTCGAGATTCCCAAGTGGAACCGCAACTATGTTCAAGAAGGCAAGCCGTCGCATGGGCCCGGCAGCTAGGACCCTCTCCGACACATCACCGATAACTAATGTTTTTGCTGATGCGAGACGAGTTCCATCTCCGCGTCTTTCACGGGACCGACGCCCGGTGCATACCACTTTTTGTCGACACCCTTTTCCAGCGGAGACGATTCTTCAACCACGATGCAGTGGTCGAACGTTGCTGCCGGCGTGGTGATCTTCTCCGAGGTTGATTTGATCTCAATGCGGTCTTTGGCTTTCGCTGCCTGCTCCTGATAGAAGCGCTGCCCCGTTCGCGGCGTCCCCGGCAACATCATGCCAAAGGTCGCTCCGTTGACGCCTGAAAGCCAACCGCCGTCATGGCCGGTGAGCTTGCCGTGCTTGTATTCGCTGACGTCTTCGCCCATGTAGTAGACGTCGTTGGTGGCCCGATCGATGGCGTAATAGTCGAGGGTCAACTCGGCGAGCTGCCCGCTAGTCTCCTCGCGATCTTCGACCACGCGGGATTCGACGCCGTCAATCGTCTTGGTCTTGTCGAGCACGGTAACAACTTCTGCTGGTTGCCATGCTTGTAGGTCCACTGTGTTCCCGGAGTCAATGGGAAGTTAGGATTGTT
Organism: Acidobacteriota bacterium; assembly: GCA_030775885.1. Lineage (GTDB taxonomy): Bacteria > Acidobacteriota > Terriglobia > Terriglobales > Acidobacteriaceae > Edaphobacter. The sequence continues at coordinate 4,260 of JALYIG010000273.1, forward strand.
GCCCGCTACGCCCATGTCCTTCCGGTTCACCGGAAAGGTCGATTGCCACGCGGTGGGAGTCTGGCTGGAGAGCGATGCCGTCGCAAGAATAAGGGTGCCGATGAGTACCGTACGCATGTTTTCTATCCTCGCAATACACCATGGTCAACCGGGATTAAGGATGGCTGAATGTATCCGTTGGCGACTCCGTTATGGCACGATGCCGTACTTGGCGCCCAGGAATTCCTGCAGGTCCGCAGGCAGTTTGGCAGCCAGTTCCTGCCAGGTGAGCAGCTTCAGTCGCGTAGCAAAGGTTGGAGAGTTCACGCTGGAGAGCACGTCGTACCAACTCTCGATCAGGTCGCGGCGGCGTGCGTCGAGCAGGACGCAGAACGAAGCGTCGGCGGCGTAGGCGGCGAGAACATTGCGGATGAGTTGATAGCCGTCGATGCGCACGCGGGTTGGGCGTGCAGGCAGATTGACGGTGGGGTCATCGGGATCGAGATTGGGCGGGAGCGGGGGCGGCGCGAGCACTTTGCGCGGGAGGCGGTCCGGATCGAAGACGGATTCAAGGTCGCGGTAGCGCTCGATGAGTGTGGGCGCAGCGGTCTGGAAACCGGATTCGGTGAGCTTGGCTTCGAGGAAGAGAGCAGGCCCGGAGGTGACGAGCGTGAGATCGATTTCGGTCCGGTCGAGTCTTTCTTGTGGGGCTGCGTTCTTGCTACGCGGCTTCAGCGGCGTGCGAAGCGGGACGCCGGGACGCGCGCCGAAGCAGGGGATTGCGGCGGGGTCGACGTTCAACAGAGCTGCAACCGGGGTGGCGAGGCGGGAGCCGTCGAAGACTTCCGGGTGGCAGAAAATGTTCATCAACAGCGCGTCGGAGCTGGAGGCGGAGTCCAGTTCCATCCAGCGCCAGTCGTGGCGCGCGCTGGAGCGGCGGGAGGCAGTATGCGGCTTGGTCAGCCGGCTGAGCCATGCGGAGTTGGCGCAGATGGCAGCGTAAGCGGCAGGAAGAAAGTTGCCGTGCCGGGCGGGTCGACCGGGGACGGGCTCTTCGCGTCCAAAGATTATGGCGGGATCCGAGCCAGCGGACAGGTCGTGCAGCAGCGTATGGGCGCGCGCGTACTGTGCGGCGCGCACCGTGAGGTCGCGGCGAAGTTGCGAGGCGGTCCAGCGTGGAGTTAAGCAGGGCATGAGCGTTTGAGTTCTTGTAGTCTTCTGATGAGACGGATTCAGAATACGAGGAGGGTGGCATGGCGCGCGAACTGGATTGGACGGATACGGAAGAGATTGGGATTCAACTGCAGGAGATGTTTCCAGACACCGACCCCTACTCGGTCCGGTTTACCGACCTGCACAAGTGGGTAATGCAGTTGCCGGGATTTGTGGGCGATCCGACGAAATCGAATGAGGGGATTCTGGAAGCGATCCAGACGGCCTGGCAGGAGGAGTATGTCGACGCGAAGGACGCCTAGATGCTGGCGCCTGGGCGCGCATGCACGATGGCTTCGGAAGCAGCGTATCCTGACTAAGCCGAGACTTCCGCGCGAGAGCGGGCGTAGGAATCGTCGGACACCAATTGTCGCAACGCCCGACCATCTGGGGGCATCTCGCCCAGGGCTGTCCTGACCTAAGCACATCTAACGCCGCTGCGCAGGACACCGCAAGGCGCCACCACCAGCCAAGCAGCTAGCAGGCTTGCACCGGCCCATGGCATTCTTGAGACCCGCATGGACTCGATACGACTCATCTGGGCCAGCCTATGCGATCGGAACGCCAGCGCCTTATCCATTCCTTGTTCGACGAGTACATCGAGATGTACGCCGCGCGAGACGACCGTCTCACATCGCGGTTCAGCGAGGATTTCAGCGGTTACACCGGAGGCGGTGACTTCCTCGTCCACGACAAAGATGAGTGGGTGAGGATTACCAGGCTGGACTTTTCCCAGGTGACGGGCCGTATCCGCATCGAGCAGTTGGACCTCACCATGCAGGACGTTAGCGACGATATAGTCATCGTCAGCGCCCTCTTCCATATTCACCTCCCCACGCCGGAGCCCATCTTTGCGCGAGAAACGGTGCGGTTGGTGGTCGTCTTCCGGCTCGAAGGCGAAGACTGGAAGATTGTTCATAGCAGCTTCTCCATCCCATACCTCAAGACCGCCAGTGGCGAGGTCTTTCCTCTCAAGAGGTTGCAGGAGCGCAACCGTGAACTCGAGTCTTTGGTTGAGGAGCGCACCTTTGAACTGCGAGAAGCCAATGACAAGCTGGAGATCCTGAGCAACACGGATTGGCTCACTGGCATTGCCAACCGCCGCAACTTTGACAGCACCCTCGCGAAAGAATGGAACCGCGCAAAACGCACTGGAAGTCCGGTGGCGCTGATCCTGCTCGACGTCGATCTTTTTAAGCATTTCAATGATGAATACGGCCACCTCGCCGGGGACGAGTGTCTTCGGGTGCTGACTCGGACTCTGACTCAGGTGGCGCGGCGTGCGGGAGACTTAATCTCACGTTACGGCGGTGAAGAGTTCGCCGTGCTCATGCCCAATACCTCCGAGGAGGACGCTTTGACCGTGGCCCGGCGCATCCAGAACGATTTCTCTTTGCTTGCTCTGCCGCATGCAGGAGCCTCGCCGGGCCTTGTCACCGCCAGCCTTGGCGTGGTCAGTTTGGTGCCCTCAAGACAGTCCAATCCAGAGGAGTTGGTCCGCCAGGCGGACTTGGCTCTGTACCGCGCCAAACATTCCGGACGGAACTGCGTGAAATCCTCACCAAACTAGTCTAGTGCGTCGGAGATCGTGGGGTTATCCGGCTTGGCCCCAACGCTGTTTCCGCGCTGAGGGCGCGAGCTAACCTAGCCTGGGGCGAACCGGGGTCCCCGGCGAGCTTGCTCGCAGGGGTGGAGAAGCCCCAGGTATGCAGAGGCCTAGAGAGCGGGCTGAAGGCCCGCGTTAAGAGTCAGTGAAAAAAATATACATACCGGTCTGTGTGACGCACTGCACTAGCCTGTAAGAATCGTCACCGCAATCCAACGCCAATCGCCACCGCAGCGTTGCTGGAGTACGGGCGTTCATACCTACGCCAGCGCGGCGTTGAGGTTGTCGATGGCTTCGTCGACCTCGGCGGGAGATTTGTAGCCAACGGTGACGCAGTCCACGCCTGCGTTCTGGAAGGCGAACTTCATCGCCTTCTGACGATCTTCGCGGTTGAAGACGCCTTCGCCGATCAGCTTCATGCTGATGACGCCGAGCCCGTTGCTGCGGGATTGGCGGACATGCTTGACGACTTCGGGCACGTCGCCGGTGGTCTCCCAGACGTTGCCTTCGCTATCCATCTTCGTGCCTTTGTGGTTCATGCGGATCATGGCAACCTGCAGCCATTTGTTCTCCGGCACCTGGCGCAGCGCGGGAAGGCCGTGGACGCTGGCGCCGCGGCTCAGAATGATCTTCTTCTGCTGCGCTTCAAGGATGCCATCCTGCCATCGCTTGGAATGCTCGGGCCAGTCGACGCGCTCCTGGACGTGAAGCAGCATGATGTCGAAGTAGTCGGAGTTGACCTGCTTGCGCAGCTCGTCGAAGCGCCGCTGCGGGTCGCCCGAGTCGGTGGTGATCTTGGACATGATGCGGTAAGAGTCGCGCGGAATGCCTTTGAGGGCGATGCCCAGCATGCGGTGCATCTCGGGGTAGCTGTCAGCCGTCTCGAAGAAGCGAATGCCGCGGTCGTAAGAGTGGCGGACCAGAGCGTTGAAACCGTCCTGGCCGAGATCGCGCTGAACCGCTCCATTGTGGCTGCCCGTTCCGAAGGCAAGGCGGGTAACCTTGACGCCGGACTTGCCGAGCGCAACCCAGTCGGTAGCCTTCGCGCCCTGGGCGAGCAGAGGGAAGCCGCCGGTGGTGGCGAGTGCGCTGGTCGCAAGAGTGGTGCGGAGAAAATCGCGTCTGGAGTAGCGGGCCATGGGGCCTCCTGGGTGCTCAGATGGTGAGATGAGCATACAAGAGTGTTCGTGGGCGAGGCGAGCCCTGCTTCCGCCGCACCACCTGCGGTCGCCGGAGCGATCAGGGGCCGCAACGAGAAATAGGCCTCGAGAGCAAAAAAGGACCATTCGTCTCCCCTTACCAGGCGAATGGTCCAGTGTGTACGTTGAACAACTTGCAATTCGTGCGCCATATGCAAATGCTGCAACGGTTAGTGTTATGCG
>JALYIG010000274.1 GCA_030775885.1 Acidobacteriota bacterium
CTTGAGACCAGTCCGGATCACATCCCGGACCAGGTCCGGACTCAACTCCAATCTTTCATGGACTCTAAGACCAAAAGTAGGGAAGGGGAGGGGACGACGCTACCCCGCTCACCACGCCTTCGCCAAATCGCTTTTCTTGTTCTTGGGCGGTGGCAGCATGTGGATGTAGGCTGGCGCGTTGCGGTCGGTGGTGAGGACACCATCCTTCTCGTGGAGCTCAGTGACGTGCAGGACGGATCGTCGGCCGTAACCCTTGGTGTTGGGGCTGGCGTTCTCGCCGTTCTGCTGGGTGAAATAGAAGAGCCACGCGCGGCCGGTTGCGTCCACCACCACGTCGGCATGGCTCCCGGGCGCACGATCGGTGTTCTGCGTGCCAGGCTCGCGGAGGATGTTGTTCGGCTGCTGCTTCCACGTAGTGAGGTCGTTCGAACGGAAGACGCCGAGGCCGGCGTGCGGATCGTTGATCAGCCAATACGCACCGTGCCACTGGAAAACGACCGGCCCTTCGCCGTGGTTCGTCGTCGCGATGCCTTGGTGAGTCCAGTGGATGAGGTCGGGAGAGTCGCTGTAGTAGACCTTGGAGCCGTCGGCCTCGTTCTTATACCAAAGCCGCCAGTCGCCGCTCGGAAGCTTGAAGACACAGGCGTCGATGGTTCTTTCGCTCTCGAGGTTGGCGTCCGCGAGCGGTGTCCAGTGAAGCAGATCTTTGCTGGTGAAGTGCTGGATGTGGCGCGGGTGCTTCCAGTCCGTAAAGGTGCCGGGAACCACGGTGAGGAACATGTGGTAGGTGCCGTCGACGTCGATAACCTCGGGCGCCCAGAGAGTGTAGTCGGGTGCGGAGACGGGAATGTCGGCTTCGGAGACATACTTCCAGTGCGCTCCCCCGTCGGAGGATTCGGCGATGCCAATGCGGGTTCCATGGACCCAGGTGACGCCAGAGTTATCGTTCAGATCGGCACGGCGATTGGTGTAGAGCATCCACCAGGCTTTGCGCTGGCGATTCCAGACGACGACTGGGTCAGCTGCGCCATCGTGGACGGGGTCGCGGAAGAGAGGCACACTGGCGGCACCTTTGGGCACCGTCACCTGCGGCGCCGGAGGAGGTACAGATTGAGCGGGGGCAGCGAGGCCGGCGATCAGCGCGGCCACAGCGAGAGGACGGATCAGACGGCGCAGAGCGATTCCCAAAGAAGGCCTCCAATTGCGAGAGGCCAGTGTATAAGAGCAGGCCGGAAAACTTATTGCTTGCCGATTTTAAGAGGGAGTTCGAGGGTGCCGGTTTTATTGGTGGTGTGGTCGAGGACGCCGACGCGGACGAAGAGCTGGCCGGGAGGCAGGTCGATCTGCTGGATGAAGCGGATGGGCTCGCGGGTGGTGAGTTGTTGATAGGTCGCATCACTGACGCTGGCTTTGAATATCTGGCTGAGCCCGGTCAGCAGGTGATCATTGGCATCGTAGACGGCGATATCGAAATCAAGCGACGCGTTGTGCATGTTGTTGGAGCCGGGCTTGAAGTCGATCTGCTGTGCAGGGATCGAGTAGGAGAAGGCGTAGCGGGCGAGGCGCTTGCCCTGCAGGTTCTGGGCGAGCGTGCCAAGAACAGGAGGATCGCCCGGCTTCGTTGCAAGCTTGCTGGGCTCGACCTCGACGTCGAAGAGGATTTGCTGCGAGGTGGCCATGCCGCGGCTCATCGGAGCCTTCATGTTTCCGGCGTAGGCAGGCGGCGGCGCCATGGAGAAGGTGAGGCCGGCAGGCAATTTGTCCTTGGCGAGGTCGTCCGAATAATAGCCCTTGCGGAAGACGAGTTGCACGCCGGGCTTGTCCACCCTGGCTTCGATCTTGTGATACGCGCCGTTATATTTCTTGTCTGGCGGCGTGTAGGCGATGGAGTAGTAGTTCGCGCCGTTGTTGATGGCCTTCAGAACGGCTGTGGCCATGTCATTGTTTTCGATGTAGGCGACGCCGCCGGTTGCCTCGGCGACGGCCTGCATGGAGAGCTGAGCGGGTCCGAGGATGCGGGCGCCCTGGGCATCGATCGGATAGACGGAGACCTGCGCGGCGGTGAGTTGGTCATACGCGTGGCTGAGGCCGAGGGCGTAGTCCGGCAGGCACTGCGGCCTCTCGTTAGGGTCGGTGATGGCGGGGATGCCGACCGTGAACCAGATGAGATTCTTGCGGCCGTGGATCGCAGCCGACGAAACCGCGATCTGGTCGAGCGCTTCCAGCACCGTGCGATTGCGGTTGTTCGATTGAACGCATTGCTTGTCCCCATTGCCGTTCAGGTCGTAGGGCGTTGCATCGATGGCTGCTTCCAGCAGGGCGCGGTTGGAGGTGAAGCTCTGCAGGATGCGCAGGTTGTTGGTCATGGAAAGCACGGCGACCTGCGTGCCTGGGGGCATCTGCTCCAACGCATCTTTGGCGGCCAACTTCACGCGGCGCTGCAGTTCCGTCGCAGCGGAGACTTCCGGCGGATTGGTGCTGTCCTCCGGCGCCTCGTTGGCCATGTCGAGCAACAGAATGTTCACAGCGGAACTCGGCGCCGGAGGCTGCAGATTGGTGTAGACGTTGGGTGGAAGGTTCGGCGGCGGCATGACGGGCTTGACGCCAACCTCCTCGAAGTTGCGGATCGGTTGCGGCTTGCCGTCTTCGAGGATGCTGAAGTCAGACTGCTTCAGCCCGTAGACGGGCTGGCCGTCTGCGTCGGTCGCAGTGACGTCGATGACGGTGAGGCGGGAGTAGACCTGCAGCGTAGTGGTCGAGCCCGCTTCCTGCTGGGCAGCTCCGTGCCGAAATGCCGTGAGGCAGAGTGCCGTGCCGAGACAAATCACCGCTATCGTTGCCCGCCGCCATCGCATTCGTTGTGTCTCCTGCAGTCTTCAACACCAGATGGGACGTCTCCACTCGCATGCGGGCAAGTCAATTCGTGCCATCGTACGGGGTTGCCAGTTTTTTCGGCAAAGCGCAAGCCTTTGTGGCCCAGCGGCGTAGCCAAACGGAACGTCCCGGCTCCGATACAATGATTGGGATGGCAGAACAAGAATCAGGCAACATGCCCGAGGCCTGGCGCAGGACAGAGCTCGCGAGGCATCCGGACCGCCCCTATCCGATGGACTTCATCGACGCACTCTTCACTGACTATAGCGAGATCCATGGCGACCGGGCTTTCGGCGACGATCCGGCAATGGCCTGCGGAATGGCGCGCTTCCACGGACGCGCGGTGCTGGTTGTCGCCAACCTGAAAGGACGGACCCTAAAGGACCGGGTTGCTCGCAAATTCGGATCGCCCGATCCTGAGGGCTACCGCAAAGCATTGCGTGCCATGCGGATTGCCGAAAAATTCGGCCACCCGATCTTCACGTTTCTCGATCTGGCCGGCGCGAATCCAGGCATCGGCGCGGAGGAGCGGGGGCAGGGCGAGGCGATTGCGCGCAATCTGATGGAGATGTCTCGGCTGCGCGTGCCGACCATCGCCACGGTGACCGGCGAAGGCGGTTCGGGCGGCGCGCTGGCGTTGGCAGTGGCCGACCGGGTTCTGATGCTGGAGAACGCCATCTATTCCGTAATCTCGCCGGAGGGCTGCGCGTCGATTATGTGGAAGGACTCGTCCAAGAAACAGCAGGCCGCCGCCGCGCTTCGTTACACATCCTTCAATGCGAAGGAGCTTGGCTGCGTGGACGACGTGCTCTCCGAGCCTGAAGGCGGGACACACCTCGACCCGGCATGCGCCATGGCGATGATCGATGAAAAGCTTCGCTACCACCTGGCGCAGCTTGATACCAAGCCGATCGACCAGCTTCTGGAAGAGCGTTACACCAAGTTCCGCAATATTGCGCAGTTTTACACCACCGCGGAGTGAGCTGGAATTCAGTAGAGCGGTACCGCCCTTGAGCGAAGAAGTAACCGGCTTGAGCGCTAAATCTCCAGCCCAGCAGAAAGCAGCTAATTTGCAGTTGCCTGACACACCAACCACCGCAGTTCCGCCGCCGTTGCTTCCCGCCGAGCCGTCGTTGCCGCGCCGGCGTTCGCGGTCGCTGCAGTTTGCGTTGTTTATGGCGGCGATGATCTGGTATCTCTGCGCCAGGATGCTGGCGGATAGCTCGTCGGCGGGCCTGTCGGGACGCTTCGATCTGGGCGATTTCCAGCCGTTTATCGACGCGGTCGCGCTGCTGTTTCTGCTGGTGTGCGGAGTCGCTCTTTTGCGCGCGATCGAACAGCGCCGCGCGCCTCTGCGATTGACGCTGGGACTTCCACGACGTTCCACAAGCCGCACAGAATGGGCGATTGGCGCGGCCATTGGGTGGGGGATCGCTATCGCTTCGGTGCTTCCAATGGTGGTGGTACGGAGCCTGAATGTTCATCTTTGGACCTCGGCTCGCGCTTGGGAGTTGCTCGGACTCAGCCTGCTGACGCTGGCCGTGGCTACCTTGGCGCATGCACTCGCGGTTTTCGGCTACGGCTATCAACGGCTGATTGAGGCGAGCGGGCCGGTTCGCGCTACGCTGATCATGGTAGGAATTGGGGGCGTCTACGCATGGCTGATACCGACCCCGTACGGAACTCCCGATGGCGCCCGAATCCTGTTTGAGATGGCGGCGATGCTGCTGCTCTGCCTGTGCTGGCTGCGCACCCATGGGCTCTGGCTGCTGTGGGGGCTGCACTTCGCCATGGCAACATCGATTGGGGTTCTGTTCGGCCTGCCGCTGGGGCGCGACACCAGCTTCTCTTCGGTGGTCGACACGCGTGCCGGCGGCCCCGTGTGGCTCACTGGAGGCGATTTCGGACCGGTAGCCGCTCTCTTTTCGGTGCTATTGCTGATTGCCGCAATTCCAGTTCTCGTTCGGCTAACTGCCGATTATGCCTGGAGCTACACGCATCCGCCGCTGATTCCAGCGGGATACGACGTAACGATTGCTCCGCCGGCGGCCCATGTGGCGATGGAGCAGGCTGCGACGGCCGCACAGCCGATCAACGCCGGCTCGCTGGTGCAGATACTGCCGGCGACTCCGCGCGAACCTGTTGTTAGTGCTCCGCCGGACTAGGTCGTCCAGTCCGAGTTGTCATTTGTTTGTCACGCGCACACGGCGGAGGCAAACCCGCTTGTAAAAAGGCAGCAGTAGGTGCAAAATCTTGAATACACGGGGTGCCCGTCATGGCCTTTCGTCCGTTCATTCTCGCATCGACACTCGGCGCCACCGCGCTGCTGGTGGCTGGAACGTCGGCCACTCGCGCCCAGGTGTTTGTCGTGGGCGAAAAGTCGGCCATGGCAGACGTTGCCAACGATTTCCACCCGACCAGGGTCGAACTTCCCTTAGTACCCATTACGGAGCGGGGAAGGCGTGAATTGATCCGCAATCTCGAGGCGGAGCAGGGTTTTGCACACCGGCCGCTTCCGCTTGGCCAGGACGTCGTCCTGATGGCCAACGGCAACATGACTCCGGGAGGCGAGGCATACAAACAGTTGCTCTACAAGAAGGGGCAGGTGGCAGGCCCCGGCGACCGCGTTGCCATCACAACGGTCACGCTGAAAGGCGACCGCATTCTGTTCGACGTGAATGGCGGACCACATCTGAAGCACCGCTTTCTTCGCCACATTGAGTTGAACGATGCCCCGGTCGTGGCCGACGATGGCGCGCAGGTGACGGGTTGCCGCATTACCCTGGTCTTCGAGGGCGGCATTCCGGAACTCAGCGCACCAGAAGTGAAGGCGCTGCTCGACCCCATCATCGACTTTGGTGTGAAGACCTCCGGCGAGGCGTACGCGGACAGCCTGCCGCCCTTCCTGAAGAATGCGATCGCGCAGCATGACGTTTTGGTCGGTATGGATCGCAAGATGGTGCTGGCAGCCATGGGCGCGCCCTCGGCGAAGGAACGCGAACTGGTTCCCGGCACTGCCGACCACTACGAGGAGTGGATATACGGCCAGGTGCCGCAGACGGTGCGCTTTGTCCGCTTCCTGGGCGACCGTGTGACCCAGGTAAAGATCGCGGCGCTCGGCCAACCGATCGCTGTACACGATCAGGATGAGCTGCAGGGGTACCTCGATCCGCAGGGGCTGCACGAGATCGCAATGGGAGATGGCAAGCCCGGCAATAGCGAAGGCAGGGCGGGTGCGCCTCCAACGATTCTGAAGCCGGGTGAGATCGCGCCGGGAAGCGAGCAACAGGTTCAGTTGCCGGTTTCCGCAACCTCTTCCGCTCCGGCGTCCGTGCCTGACAAGGCTCCGCGGGTTCCCGAGGTGGACATGGGAGACACGCCCGTTGCGACCCCTGCTAAGGACAGCCGACCCACGAGCCCGCCAGCGCCTCAGTTGATCGCCAGCCGCGCGACTCGATAAGACGCGACGATGCGCAGACGTGAGTTATTTTCCGGCGCTCTCGAGCGCGTCCCGCTGGGCGGCGAATAGTTCACGAATGCCTTTCTCGGCGTAATCCAGCATCGCGGTAAGCTGGGCGCGGCTGTAAGAGACGCGCTCGGCCGTCGCCTGCGTTTCGACCAGGCCGCCGTCGGCCAGCATCACGACATTCATGTCTACATCTGCGCGCGAGTCTTCCTCGTAGGCGAGGTCGAGGAGGACGTTACCATCCACGATGCCGACCGACGTCGCGGCAATCATCTGGCGCAGCGGCGACACCTTCAGAGTGCCCGCCGCCACCAGTTTGCCCAAGGCCATCGCAAGCGCGACTGCCGCTCCCGTAATCGCCGCGGTGCGGGTTCCTCCATCGGCCTGCAGAACGTCGCAGTCCAGGATGATGGTGCGTTCGCCCAGCGCTTTCATGTCCACCACCGCCCGCAGCGAACGGCCAATCAGCCGCTGAATCTCGTGGGTCCGCCCGCCGATTTTGCCGCGTTCGGATTCGCGCGGAGTACGCGTGAGCGTGGCCCGGGGAAGCATGCCGTACTCCGCCGTCACCCAGCCGCGGCCGGAGTTGCGCATCCAACCCGGGACGCCGGCCTCGATGGTTGCGTTGCACAGAACGCGGGTGTTGCCGGTTTCGACCAGTACGGAACCCTCTGCGGTGGCGACGTAGTTGGGAGTGAAACGAACCGGGCGTAAGTCGTCGGCAGCGCGGCTGTCGGGGCGGAATATCTGGGACTGGGATGGGGAAAGAGTTTCGGCTGCGGTTAATGGCATCCCGCGATTATAGTGGTGCAGTCGGAGTTCTACGTCTTGACGAGCGACGAGAGGGACTGGGGTCTACCTGGCGACTTGGCCGCGAAGAGAAGTTCCCAGTTTGGGAAAGTGTCCCAAGTTGGGAAACTGAGATTTTTCTTATGTTTGCTGAGCTTACGAAGGATTCTTATTTTTGGGGGATTCCCAGTTCGGGACATGTATCCAGGGCGCTATCAAGAAGAAATGGCGGTAATTGTTTTGTTTCACACAGTTGCGGCACCTGTGCCAGTTTGGCACTCAACCTGATTACAGGAAGAGTGTCTAATCTCCGGACAGGAGAAAGCGTTAGACACGGAGAAGTGTAGTGCGGGCAAATCAGAGTTCTACCGCCTTAGGCAAGTTCGGTTGTTTCGGAGTATTCACCAGCACCCCATCCATCCATGCAGGTGAGTCACGTCTATGCGGGGAAGGCTCGGCGAGGCTTTCCGGCTGCGGATCGCAGAGCTGCCCGACGGCGATCCAGGGAGAAGGCCTGCTTCACGACGCCAGGAATCTGTTGGGAGCAATCGGGCTGTATTGCGATTTACTCGCGATGCCCGGAGTGCTGAAGCCGGAGCATAGCCAATATCCGGATGAGTTGCGGCTGCTCGGCACACGCAGTGGCGCTCTGATCGATGCGTTGATGCGTACCGTTCTGACGCGGCAACAGTCGAAGGAGCCTTGTCCCGCCGCGCTTACCGGTGCAGCCCAGGCCAGTGTTTCCGAGACTAGTGCGGACAAGCCCCAAAAATCAAAGGAGAGTCGTGCGTTGCCCGACTCGGCGAAGCCGGTCAGCCTGCGCGCCATCGTGGATCACTGCTCCGGCTTGCTGCGCCGGGTGGCGAACGGCAGGATACTGGAGGTGGTGTTCGGACCCGCTGCCGCGACGCCGGTCAGGGTTCCCGAGGAAGCGGTCGAGCGCATTCTGGTCAACCTGGTCAGAAATGCTTCTGCCGCGATGGATCGCCGCGAGTCCGGCAACCGCCCATCCGGGACGATCCATTTGACTCTCGGTATGCTGACGAGTCGGGTGGGCGAAGCCAGGCCGTGGCCCTTTCAGCGGGTCAACATGTCGGTTGAGGACTGTGGCTGCGGAATGTCTGCGCAGCAGGTTGAGGGTCTGTTGGGGGGTGGCCGGGAATGTTCCCATGACAGCCACGGAATCGGCTTTGGCGTGGTGCGGGAGTTGGTCGCAGCCTCGGATGGAGATCTCCGGGTGATGAGCGCCGTCGATTCGGGAACCCGGGTGCAGATTGAGTGGCCTATGGCCTCGATGTCGGCCAGTGAATTGGAAGATATGGGCAGAGCGGAACGTGTGCGTCTCAAGCCGCTGAGTCTGCCGAACGCCCCCTCACGGCGCCTCGGAGACAACCTGCCACAGACACAGATGGAGGGAGCATGCTAACGCCGCAACCGTATTTTGATCCGCAAGAGTTCAAAGTGGTTCGATTCGATATTTCGCATCCCCAGGACGCAACCAGCCACTCGCTGGTTGTGGGCGGGAGCCTGGCTGAGTCTGCGCTGCTGGAGGGCACCGTTCGGCATGGCCAGACCGCCGGCGGATTTCACCGTCTGCCTGAAGGAACTCCTCCGCTGCGGATTTTGGTGGTCGACGACGATGCATCGCTGCGCAAGGCATGTTGCGAGATTGCATCGGGAATGGGCTTTACTCCGCTGGCGGCCGGCAGCGTGCCGGAGGCCCTTTGCGTCCTGAAGGAAGAGCAATCGGTGGAGATGTTGCTGCTCGACCTGAAGCTTCCTGGTGGCGGTGGCCTGAGCTTGCTGTCCCAGGTGAAGACGCTTTACCCGAAGATGGGCGTGGTGGTGATGACGGCGTTTGCGACCGTCTCCTCGGCGGTCGAAGCGATGCGCATCGGGGCAGGGGATTACCTGACCAAGCCATTTGCGCTCGAGGAGTTGACGCAGGTACTCAGCCAGGGCAGCCAGCGGCTGTACTTCGATATGGAGAGCCGACGGCTGCGTGAGCGGCTGCGCACCGGGCGCGGAATGGGCGCCCTGATCGGCACCTCACCAAGCATGGAAAAGGTCTACCGCATCCTGTCGAAGGTCGCGTTTGGCAATCATCCGGTTCTGATCCTCGGCGAGAGCGGCACGGGCAAGGAACTGATCGCCAGATCCATCCATGCCAACGGCCCGAACTCGTCGCGGCCATTCATTCCGGTGGACTGCGGCTCCCTGGTGCCAACGCTGATCGAGAGCGAACTGTTCGGCCATATAAAAGGCGCGTTTACGGGGGCGATTCGCGGCAAGGAAGGGCTGCTTACTGCAGCCGGCGGCGGGACGGTCCTACTCGATGAGATCGGCGAGCTTCCGCTGGACCTGCAGGCCAAACTGCTGCGTGCGTTACAGGAGAAGGAGGTTCGTCCAGTGGGCGCGACTCATTCGATACCCATCTCGGCGCGTGTGCTCGCAGCCACCAATCGCGATCTGAACGCGATGGTTGCGCAGGGCCTGTTCCGCAAGGACCTGTACTTCCGTCTGAACGTGGTGAGCCTGAAGATACCGCCGCTGCGTGAGCGTCGCTCCGATATCCCCGTGCTTGCCGAGTATTTTCTCGAGAAGATGCGCAAGGAAACCGGCAAAACGTACCGCCTGTCCGAGGACGCCATGCGTCTGATGCTGGAGTACGACTGGCCCGGCAACGTGCGTGAACTGCAGAACGCCATCGAGCGAACCTGCGCGATGTCTTCGGGGCCGGTGCTGCACATGGTGGATCTGCCAACCCAACTACAGGACTTCAGAGCGCACCGCGTGGAGGAGAGCCAGGCCGGCGATGACGGTGGCGATGGAACCGAGGACGGCCACGGCCGCCAGCCGGGCACGATAGTCTCCATTGCCGATATGGAAAAGCAGGCGATCCTCGCGACGATTCGACAGCTCCACGGCGACAAACTGATGGCCGCACGGCTGCTGGGTATCGGCAAAACCACGCTGTATCGCAAGCTGAAGGAGTACGGCATTACCGAGGCCAATGAGTTGTCTGAAAATTGACGCTCCGAAGGACTCGTGGCGGAAGGGGTAGAGTGGCGGCGGCTGCTATGCTGAGCTAGCCGGGATCCGGCGACTGTCGATCTACCTGGAGCGAGTTTATTCATGTCTGAGCCTGTAAAGATTACTGTTCGACCTAACGGCCCGCTGCGGGTCGAGGGACCAATCGTTTTGACCGATGCGGATGGCAACCAGTGGGACCTAACCGGCAAGCCAGCGGTTTCACTATGCCGGTGCGGTGCCAGCGAGAAGCGGCCGTTCTGCGACGGGGCGCATAATCGAGTTGGCTTTCAGTGCATGACCAGTCCGGCGAACCTGACTTAGAGGCGACGGCGGGTGAATTCCCAGAAAACTGCATGGCGCGTGGCGCTTTCGATTGGTTTGCTGTCGGCGCTCTTTTGCTGGCAGCGAACTGGCGGGCAAGCAGCGCCTAAGACTTTTACTCCTCCGCGGCAATATACGCGGCAGGATGCGATGATTCCGATGCGGGACGGAGTTCGTCTGCATGCGGTGATTCTGCGTCCGGCCAGGGTTGAGGCCGGCGAACTGCTGCCGTTCCTAATGGCGCGCACTCCATACGGGGTAGAAAATTTCGTTTCTGACAAGGTGAACGAGGATAAGCCGGAATTGGCGGCGAGCGGCTACCTCTTCGTCTACGAGGACATCCGCGGGCGATACCGGTCCGAAGGGAAGTTCGTGATGAACCGGCCGATCGTTTCGCATGACACCACACAGGGTGTGGACGAGACCACAGACGCGTACGACACCGTCTCGTGGCTGCTGAAAAACGTGCCGGGAAACAACGGTAGAGTGGGAGTCTTCGGCAACTCGTACGACGGGTTCCTGGCGATCATGGCGGCGATCGATGCGCATCCGGCGGTGAAGGCCGTCTCGCCGCAGGCACCGATGACGGACATCTGGATGGGCG
>JALYIG010000275.1 GCA_030775885.1 Acidobacteriota bacterium
TCGGTAATCTCTTCACGCTTGTTCGCGTGCATCTTCAATAGTCGCCCGATGCGCTCGGTCTTACGCGTGCGCGGATTCAGCACCGAGTCGCCCGTCTTGAGCGAACCGGAGTAGACGCGGACGAAGATTAACTGCCCGACGAACGGGTCAGTCATAATCTTGAAGCCCAGCGCGGAGAAGGGCTCTTTGTCGTCCGGCTTGCGAACGATCTCTACCGCCATATCTTCCGGATCGTGACCGATCATGGGAGGAATATCGAGCGGGCTGGGTAGATAGTCAACCACCGCGTCCAGCAGGGTCTGTACACCCTTATTTTTGAAAGCCGAGCCGCACGGCACCGGGAAGATATTCATCGCAATCGTCGCCTTGCGGATGCCAGCCTTCAACTGCTCCTCGGTTGGCTCTTCGCCCTCGAGATACAGATTCATAATCACGTCATCGGAGTCGGCGACCGCTTCGATCAGGTCGTGACGAGCCTTCTGGGCCGTCTCGATCAGGTCGGCCGGAATTTCTTCGACCACATATTCGGCGCCCATGGTTTCGTCGTGCCAGTAGATGGCCTTCATGGTGACCAGATCAACGACGCCAAGGAATTTCGCCTCTGCGCCAATCTGGATATTGATCGCAACAGCGCGCGCACCTAACCGGTCGACAATGGTCGACGTGGCATAGACGGCATCCGCACCGGCCTTGTCCATCTTATTAATGAAGCAAATGCGCGGAACCTTATACTTGGTCGCCTGACGCCAGACTGTCTCCGACTGAGGCTGCACGCCGGCAACCGCGTCAAAGCACGCCACCGCGCCATCGAGCACGCGCAGGCTGCGCTCGACCTCAGCCGTAAAGTCCACGTGGCCGGGAGTGTCGATGATGTTGATGCGGGTGTTCTTCCAGGTGCAAGTGGTCGCGGCCGAGGTGATCGTGATTCCGCGCTCCTGCTCCTGCTCCATCCAGTCCATGGTCGCAGTGCCCTCGTGCACTTCGCCGATACGGTGCGTGATGCCCGTATAGAAGAGGATGCGCTCGGTCGTCGTCGTTTTGCCGGCGTCAATGTGCGCCATGATCCCGATGTTTCGGCAACGATTTAGAGATATAGTGCGTGCCACGGTGTCCTGTCTCTCACTCTGCAAGGCTCGCCTTGCGGTCAATCCAACTCGATTCAAGCAGGTAACTCTTTGCTTCCCTGCTCCCCGTACCCTGAACTACCAGCGGTAGTGGGCGAAGGCCTTGTTGGCCTCAGCCATACGGTGTACATCTTCCTTCTTCTTCATTGCCGCGCCGCGACCGTTCGCAGCGTCCAGCAATTCGGCGGACAACTTCTCCACCATGCCCTTCTCGCCGCGAGCCCTGCCATACGTTACCAGCCAGCGAATCGCGAGCGACGTGCGGCGCTCCGGAAGAACTTCGATCGGCACTTGGTAGTTCGCACCACCAACCCGGCGGCTCTTCACTTCCAGCAGAGGCTTGCAGTTCTCAATCGCCTTCTTGAATAGCTTCAAAGCCTCATCGCCACCCTTTTGCTCCAGGTTGGTCATGGCGGTGTAGAAAATGCCCTGCGCGGTCGACTTCTTGCCGCCCCACATCATGGAATTGACAAACTTCGTAACCAGCGTCGAACCATAGACCGGGTCAGGAGCAACTTCACGCTTCGCAATGTAACCTTTTCTCGGCATCTTCTCTATCCTTGTTGCCCTTTCGGGCTCTTCTTCCTCCAGCGCCGTCAACTTCTCAAGCGGCTGGACCTGAACTTCAAATCATCGTTCCGCAGCGCTTGCTGTTGTCATTCCGCAGCGCAGCGGAGGAATCTGCTTTCCCTACTTACCGGCCGCGGCCTTGGGACGCTTCGCCCCGTACTTCGACCGGCTCTGCTTGCGGTTGGCGACGCCGACGGAATCCAGCGAACCGCGAACCACGTGGTAGCGAACACCCGGCAGATCCTTCACACGGCCGCCGCGAATCAGCACAATGGAATGCTCCTGCAGATTGTGGCCAATGCCCGGAATATAGGTCGTGACTTCGATCCCGTTGGTCAGGCGAACACGCGCAACCTTGCGCAGTGCCGAGTTCGGCTTCTTGGGGGTCTGGGTGTAGACGCGGGTGCAGACGCCGCGGCGCTGGGGCGAGCCCTGAAGAGCCGGGCTGGCAGTCTTGTATTTCGTGGGCGTGCGGCCCTGCTTGACGAGCTGATGGAACGTAGGCACTCGAACTCCTTGTACTTCTAATCAAAGCCCTTAGGCCAAAGGCTTCCGGGACTCAAACTTTTGCAGCCGGAGAGGAGGGAGATTGATTCGCACGCTTTTAATTCTTCGTGCACTCTGCACACGAAAAAGTGAGGACACTGATGTGCCTCGCGCAAAAAATTGTCCCTTGCTTCCCGTCTGGAACACTCAAATCAGACGAACAACAGTCGACGGTGGCCGAGCGTCCCTTGCTTCCCCTGTTTTGCAAACCAGAACGACTGGAAGTTGGAGTTGGCTCCGTTTCGCTGTTCCGTCCCGCATAGCCCATCCTGGTGGAGGGTGTCGCAGGTACGATTGCGAGGATACTGCGCCGCGTACTGCCCACTCATGCTTGCTGCCCATGCAATGAGTTTTGCGGATTTACTGCTGTTTCCAGTGTATCGCAAATGGCCGAAGCCTGCAGATCACCAGCCAGTGCGCCAAATAACCTTCGGCGACAACGGATTCCCAATCACGCGGAACCTACTAACAATAACAAGACTCAGCTATGTGGTCAAGTTTTCCTGCCTTTTTTGGGGAAAAAAGCAGGCGCCCGACTCTACGATGCCAATTTAGCCGATCCTCCAGTTGGCTCCGGATGTGCCTAAAAAGACCTCTCACCAACTACAATCAGGGACATGCGGCCAATCCTCCTCTCGATTGCAGTCCTCTCCCTTGCGCAGCCAGCCCTCCCGCAGGCCACCTCCGGCAGTGCGGCCGATTCCGCAGCCAATTCCGCGATTACTTCGCTGATCGACGGTCTGACCCAGACGCGCACCCCCACATCCGTCTCGATCTCCCCCGACGGCGACAATCTCGCATGGGCCTACGATGGCCAACACGGTTCCGAGGTCCACGTGACCCACCTCGCAGGCGGGTCAACCCCTGCCGAACCGGACCGGGTCATCTCGCCCGACACCATCGCCAACTTGTCCAACAGCGCTCCTGGATCCTGCACCGCGTCCCACCCAAACTGGTCGCCCGACGGCAAACAGCTTGCATTCCTCTCCAACTGTTCCAGCAGCGACGGGAACTGGCAGGCCAACCCACAGGACAACATCTTTGTCTGGACGCGGGCCGATAACGGTGTGAAGCAGGTGAGTCATCTGCACGGAATGGCAAGTTCGATTCAGTGGTCGCCCGATGGCAAGAGCATCGGCTTTCTCTATGTAGAAGGCGCAACCCGCCGCGCCGGCGCCCTCGACGCCATGAAGCCTTGGTCCGGGGTTTACGGCGAAGACGGCGTGGAAGTCCAGCGCGTCGCGGCAGTGACAGTGCCCGATTTGAAGCCATATGATGAGCTGCAAGATCAGCCGAAGGCATCCACAGCAGAACAACCAATGGGAAATCGGGGCATACCGCTGATCGGTCTCTTCAATTTTCTCAGCCCTCCCAATCTTCACGCTTACGAGTACGCGTGGTCACCCGATTCTCGCCACATCATGTTTACAGGAGCTAAGCCGCCTGGCGAAAACAACTGGTGGGTAGCAAAGCTCTACGAAGACGGCTACATGGGCAGCGACGCACCGAGAATGATCCTCGATCCTGATGTTGTCACCGGATCCCTCCATGGCCTCCAAATCGCCGTCCCACGCTTTTCCCCCGACGGCAAGCAAATCGCCTTCATCGGAGGTCTCATGTCTGACCAGGGCTCCATAGGCGGCGACGTTTATCTCATCCCGGCAACCGGTGGCGAGCCGAGGGACATCACCCCTAACCGCCCGGCATCGCCCGCCTACATCGCGTGGCTCACGGATCGCTACCTCGGCGTCTCTGAGCACGTCGGCGGAAGCAGCCACCTCACCGCGCTCGACTCCACCACAGGCAAAGATGTCTCTGCCGTGAACCTGACGTTGCCGGAAACAATCATCGCCGGCACCGACGTGATGAGCATCTCCATCGCCCTCCACTCGCGCCACATCGCCCTCATCCGGCAGTCTTTCGAACATCCGCCGGAGGTCTGGGCAGGCCCCGTCGGCAACCTGAAACAGATCACCCACCTCAACGACGCTATCAAGCCGTCCTGGGGCAAGGCCGAGTCCATCGACTACACCAACGACGGCTTCCACATCCAGGGCTGGCTGCTGTATCCGTCAAACTACGATCCGACCAGGAAATATCCACTGATTGTCAGCGTGCACGGCGGCCCGTCCAGCGCTGCGACTCCGCGTTGGCCTGGAGTGATGTACGGCCCCATTCCCTTCTCTGCGCTGGGCTATTTCGTCTTCATGCCCAATCCGCGCGGCAGCTACGGTCAGGGCGAAAAGTTCACCCAGGCTAACGTCAAAGACTTCGGCTATGGCGATCTCCGCGACGTGCTCGCCGGCGTCGACATTATCGAAAAACGCTTCCCCATCGACAAGGATCGCGAAGGCATCACCGGCTGGAGCTACGGCGGTTTCATGACCATGTTCACCGTCACCCAGACCACACGCTTCAAAGCGGCTGTCTCAGGAGCCGGCATCGCCAACTGGCAAAGTTATTACGGCGAAAACTCCATCGACCAGTGGATGACCCCGTTCTTCGGCTCAACCGTTTACGACGACCCAGCCGTGTATGCGAAGAGTTCGCCCATCAACTTCATCAAACAAGTCAAAACTCCAACTCTGGTCGTCGTCGGCGACCGCGACGGCGAGTGCCCGCCACCGCAAAGCTTTGAGTTCTGGCACGCGCTGCGCGAGCAAGGTGTCAAGACCGAGCTGGTGATCTATCCCAACGAAGGCCATCGTTTCGTCGACCCAGCGCATCAGCGCGACGTTCTGAAACGCGCACTCGACTGGTTCCAGTCTGAAATGCCGCTAAAATGACGGGTATCAGCGACACTCTCTCGTCGGCCTCGCGGTGGATCGCAACTTCCTTTGCCATCCGCTGGCCGGGCTGTGATGGCGGGTTGCAATCCGCTGGCAAGCGAGTCTAACTGGTCACGCTCCGCCCGGACCGTTATTTGCGTCTCCTGTGCGCAGCTTCTACACTGAAGGCTAAGGAACTAGCGTCTGCGGTGAGACCGTTCAGCTCTGTTTCCGGTTGGAC
Source organism: Acidobacteriota bacterium (assembly GCA_030775885.1). Lineage (GTDB taxonomy): Bacteria > Acidobacteriota > Terriglobia > Terriglobales > Acidobacteriaceae > Edaphobacter. Next base: position 5,250 of record JALYIG010000275.1, read on the forward strand.
GGGGAGGTTTAATGCGTCGGTTTGTTACGTTGGTGTTTCTGCTTCTGTTTTCGATTCCATTCGGTGTCTCGATCTCGGGCTGCTCGAAGAAGACTGCTCTGGTTTTTTGCAATGGCGGAGACTCCGGTGTTTCCACCGGTCAGGTCACGACCATCTCTCTGACCCCGGTCGTCTATGGCATCTCGCTTAATTACGCTGAAATCGGGCAACTGAATACCCCCAGCGCCACGGACTGCAAGGGATCCAGCGCATCGGTGCAGGCTTACACCTACGGCACCACCGATATGACCATCGCCGACGTGCAGCCCAACACCGGCCGCCTTTGCGGAGGAACCTGGAACCGCAATACCGGCGGCGGAATCCCCGACTACACCGTCTGCGTACCCACCGGCAAGAGTGGCACCGCCTACCTCTCCGCAAGCGCGGAAGGCGTCACCAGCAATCCCATCCCGGTCTTCGTGCACCCGGTTGTCACCAGCATCGTACTCGGCGGTACGCCGGCAACTTGTTCCGGCACTGATTTCGACACCGCCTGCTGCCCTCTGACCACCGTGGGATCACCTACCGCGACGCGTTATGACGGCAAATCTTGCCTCTCGCAAGGAGCCACTGCCCAGCTTGTGGCACGCATCTTCGCGGGCACCGGCGCCAACCAGACCAACATCAGCTGCCAGACCGGACATCTTCAATTCACGTCCTCAGGCGCCTCATCCCAGACTGCAATCTCGCCCGTAGTCAGCATCGATTCCAATGGCGTCGCTACAGCGAATCAGCCCGGCTCGGTCCTCATCACGGGAAACATCTCGAACGCCGCCAGCTCGGCCGGCTTCTTCTCGACCTGTCCGCCGGCATCCATCACGCTTTCGGCACCCGGAACAACCACCAATCCCGTAGTCATCAACCAGAACAACACCCAGCCTCTGCTGGCTACAGCAGTCGACACCAAGGGCGTGACTCTGACCGGCCTGAGCCTGGAATACGTTTCGACCACCCCCACTACGATTCCCGCGGGCACAGGCTCGGTCGTCCCCACTCTTGCCGGCACGGCCTCGATATCGGCCATATGCCAGCCCCCTGCGTGCAATTCCTCTTCCTATAATCAGATCGGCCTGTTCGGCAACGGCACTCCAGTCACCTCCAATTCGATCGCCGTCACTGCGCCCGGCACAAACAGCACAGTCCTATACATGGCGAGCACCCAGTCAAAATACATCGAGAGCAAAGACTTTACCCAAACCTCGCTCGCTGCTCCGCTGCTTCTGCCCTATGTTCCGAACTCCATGTTGATCAGCACCGACGGTTCCACCATCTACATGGGCAGCGCCACCGCCCTGATGGTGCTCAACTCAGTCAACACGCTCAGCATCTCGCGCGTGGATACAACTTCGCCGGGCACTGTGCTGGCGATAGCCCCCGATTCTACTGAGATCGTAATCAGCGATCCGGTCAAGCAAATCACTACGATCCAGAACAACTCCGGACAGGTTGTCACAACCTACGGCGGCGTTGGAACCCGGGCACAATTCTCCGCCGACAGTCAGACACTCTACATCGCCGCGGGTAATCAAATTCTCGTCTACTCCGCATTCACCGGATGGACCAACATCGCACCCGCAACCACCGCCGGCACGTCAGTCACAGACGTTGCGGTTACGGTGCCGGGAGTGGGCGCTTACTTCGCGGGCCCAACCACAACCGCCCGAAGCTACTGCCCCATCAGCACTCCCACCGCAACACCCACCGTCGAGAGCAACATCTTCTTCCCCCAGGCGGATTCCTCCACCGCCATCACCGACCGAATCGCCGCCACCAACAATGGCCTCCACATCGTGGGCGCGACCGTGACGCCGGTGCCGACTTTGAACGATCTGCGCGTGCAGATCCCCTCCGGCAATCCCAACGGCCCATCCGTAAGCGTCACCTGCCCCAGCACCGGCACGCTCGCGTTCTCCAACACGGTCACCCCTGTCCCACTGCCCCAGATCTCGGCCACTTCGATTACTGGCGTGCTGCCCACCTCGGACTCCGCACTGGCCTTCGTCACATATGCCGGCACTGGAGGCGTTCTCCCTGCCTATAAGCTCGCGAACGGCCCCGGAACAATCAGCTATGTCAAGCTCTCCGGCGCCGCTATCGCGCCCTTGGCAGGCGTCATCAGCGCGGACAACTCCACAGTCTTCGCTGGCACCTCGGGAGATAATCTCGTCCATCTCATCACTCGCAGCACACTAACCGATACATCGACAATCGCGCCGAACTTGACCGATCCCGCAGGCGCCACCGTTCCCGTCAATCTACTGGTCCAAAAGCCGCGTCGTACCACCTAGGCGCCGAGTCACTCAGACTGGTACATAATTTGTCGGGGCCGGTATCTGTCTTGAAAGGGCGGGCACTCAGACCCGCCGCTAGGTCTCCGGAATACGCTGGGCTTTAGCCTCTGAGGGAATATCGTGGCGGCTGGCCGTGCTTCGCTATGCGAGTTAGAACCCGCCGAACGTACGGGTGACCCTGCGTGCTGTCTCCATCGGCATCGGTTTGCCTCATACTGCGATAAGTCTCGGCTTGGATTGGCCCTTATTTTTGTTGGGAAATAGCACCGCGGGTCTATCATCACGCCAGCACCTTCGCACGTGTCTGTCGGATCATGGATTACCGAACCTTCTTTTTCACGAATATTGCTTCGATGACCGTCTTCACGGTTTGTGTCAGCCTGCTGGCCTGGCGCAATCGTAGCGTCGCCGGAATGAAATGGTTCGCCGCCAGCCTCATCGTGGGATTGGCCAAGCTCGTTCTGCAGGGCCTGGAAGGAAGAGTGCCGGCAGTCCTCGGAAGCATGGTGCCGAACGAGCTGTACCTCATCGCCTCCCTACTGCAACTGATCGGCCTGCACTGGTTCGTCATCCGCAAGCCATTCCCTTATCGTTGGCCCTTTGCCCTCATCGGGTTCGCGCTGGTGGCTTACACCGCGATGTACCAGGTCAAAATTCCCTACAGCGCAAATCTCATCAACCTGCCCAATGTCGCCGTCTGCGCAGCGGGCTCATGGATGCTGTTGAAGTACAGCCGTCGCGAAGTGTCGAAGGTGGCTGCTGTGATTCTCGCCGGCCAGGCCATCGTAATGGGGTACCGCGCATGGCTCACTAACATTCGCTACATGCGGCCGTGGGAAACCTTCCATGCGCAAACCGACCCACGCTGGCTTTACTCGCTGGCTCTGCTCGCCTTTCTCGCCATCTGCATGGTGATGTGCGATCTCTGGTACCTGGTGACTGAGCTCGGGCGAGTGCTGGCCGAGCAGGCACGCACCGATTCGCTGACCGGCGCGCTCAATCGCAGGGCCATGGAGGAGATCGCTCGGCGCGAGACGGCGAGAAGCATTCGGCATGGCCACCCCCTCTGCATGGTCGTGCTGGATGTCGACCACTTCAAGCTCTTGAATGACACCCGCGGACACGCCGCCGGCGACTGCGCGCTGCAGGCCCTAGTCGAACGCGTCAAGTCAATGCTGAGGCAGAACGACCTCATCGCGCGCACCGGCGGCGAGGAGTTCACCATCCTGCTGCCGGACACACCCGCGTCAGCCGGCGTCCTGGCGGCCGAACGCTTGCGCCAGGCGATCCAGGAGCTCGAACTGACATTTCAGGACGAGCCTCTCCGATTCACGGTCAGCGCCGGTGTAGCCCAGTTCGACCCCGCCCAGGGCACTTGGGAAAGCATGATGCACCGTGCCGACCTGGCAATGTACGAAGCAAAGGATCATGGCCGTAACGCTGTCTGGCCGTCCATCGCGAGCGCGGACGTCAGGCAGCCTGCAGTCGAATCGCTGCCCACCGTCTAGCCCATTTCACGCAAGACGCTGCTTCAGAACACTCCGCGCAATCGCGTCCAGCACGCCATTCAAAAACTGCACGGACTCGGGCGCGGCATATCGCCGGGCAATCTCCAGCGACTCGTTAATAATGATCGCCCCCGGCGTATTGGGATAGCCGAGCATCTCGGCAACCGCAGCCCGCAGCAGGTTGCGATCGACCACCGCCATCCGTTCAAGGCGCCAGTTCTGCGCGTGCGACTCGATCAGCCCATCGATCTCCGTCTGGCGCGCGGTCGCAACGCGATAAAGATCCTCGGCAAAGCCCCGCGTCTCGGCATCGACGTCATCGCGCGACGGCCAAAAGAGAGCGCTGACCTGTTCCGGCGTCTGCTTGCCCAGGTCGCCCTGGAACAGCATCTGCATCGTAAGTTCGCGCGACTTGCGCCGTGTCCCCATTAGTTTTTCACCACGGCCCGCGCCGCTTCCTTCTCCGCAGAGCCGCTACCTGCCGCCTGCAGCTTGCGGTGGATCGACACCATCTCGATTGCGGCGATTGCCGCTTCAAATCCCTTATTGCCTGCCTTCACGCCGGCCCGGTCCAGCGCCTGCTCCAGCGTCTCGCAGGTCAGCACGCCGAACGCATGCGGCACGCCGGTCTCCTGCTGCGACTGCCCGATGCCCCGTGCCACCTCGGTATAGATCGCCTCATAGTGCGCCGTCTCGCCACGCAGCAGGCAGCCAATCGTCACGATCGCGTCATACTCCTTCGATTCACCCAGCGCACGCGCAGCCGATGGAATCTCCCACGCGCCGGGGACGCGCACAATCTTGATGTCCCCCTTCGCCGCTCCGCTGCGCTGCAACCCATCCAGCGCGCCCTGCAGCAGCCGGTCGGTAATCACAGCGTTCCACCGCGCCACCACAATCGCGAACTTCATCCCGGCCGCGGAGAGATCGCCCTCCACCGCCAAAGGCTTTCCATGCAGCGGATTGTCCGACTCCCAGAAACCGAGCACCAGCGAAGCATCCAGAGTGACGGTGAACAGCCGCGAGTTCCAGTGCGTAGCAACAACGCTGGAGAGCAATTCCGCCACCTCTTCCGTGCGATGGCTCGCAACCATCCACTGATGCACGGCGCTATGTATCTGCTCCAGCTGTGTCACCTCAACCAGCACCGGCGGCACGGCCGGCGTGCGTCCCGTCACAATCTCCAGATTGCCGATCGGCGCCAGGAACGCTGAGCCTCGCCCCGCTCCATCGTCCCAGTCTTTTCCCGGTTCGAACCCCAGTGCGCTGAAGAGGCTGGCCAGCGACTTAAGCGCAGCCGCAGAGGCGACCGGCGTCACCAACGTAATTCCCTTGACCATAGATTCGATTGTATCGTCAGGACCCTCCGACGGTTACCAGCCAACGATCCTCACTCCATCTGCTGATACATAGTCAGGAAGTCGAAGTTGTTCCACGCCTCCGCGATCTTGCCTTCTTTGATCCGTGCCATGGTCATACCAGTGAAGCAAATCGAGTTGCCCTTGGGCTGCTTGCCCAGTCCTTCGCCCGTATGCTTTGCAGTGACGACGCAGCGCGCAACCATCAGATCTCCCTCGCTCACGACGTCCTCCACCTGCACGTGGATGTCCGATAATGCAGCACGCATGTGACGGTAGTACGCCTTGAACGCCTCCATTCCGTTGACCTCTTTCTCGTCCGGACCCTGCAGGCCATGGCCCGGAACATCGTGAAAGGACATCTCGTCGATGGCCGACTCGCGGCCTTGATTCCAGACTTCTTCGAACCAGCGGTGCATTAGGGTCATAACGGCTCCTCTGCTGAAGTGATAGTTTTTGCGGATTCAGGGCCGAAGTGAATTGAATTATAGGATCGCGAGAGCGACCACTTAAACTAGTTTCAGATTAAATTTTCCCTGATTCACCAGAATCCGGCTGGGAGTGCTGAATGACGTATGAAACCCTTCAAGTAACCATAGAAGATGGTGTGGCAACCCTCACCCTGAATCGCCCAAAGGTGCTCAATGCGCTCAACACAGCGATGGTGCGCGAACTGGGCGAGGCCTTTACCGCAATCGCGGAGGACGACGCCGTGCGCGTCGTCCTGCTCCGCGGTTCCGGCGGGAAGGCCTTTGCCGCAGGCGCGGACATCGGCGAGCTCGCCCAGGCCGACGCCGCGCTCGGCCAGCAGATGTCAGAAAGCACGCAGCGCGTCTTCCGCCGCATTGAGACCATGGGCAAGCCGGTCATCGCCTGCATCGACGGCTTCGCGCTCGGCGGCGGCTGCGAGCTGGCGATGGCCTGCACCCTGCGCTTGGCAAGCGAAGCCGCCCGCCTGGGCCAGCCTGAAATCAAGCTCGGCCTGATCCCCGGATACGGCGGATCGCAGCGCCTGCCCCGGCTGGTCGGCCAAGGGGCCGCGCTGAAGATGCTGCTGACCGGCGCAATGGTCGACGCCGCCGAAGCGCTGCGCATCGGCCTGGTCGATGAGGTGCTTCCCGCGGACAAGCTCTTCGAGCGCGCTAATGATCTGGCACACCTCATCGCCGCAATGCCGCCGCTGGCCGTTGCCGCCACCATCGAGGCGGTGGGTCGCGGAGCCGATATGCAACTCGATAACGCCCTTGCGCTGGAAGCCGCCATCTTCGGACGGCTCTGCGGCACCGAGGACAAACGCGAGGGAACCCAGGCGTTTCTGGAGAAACGCAGCGCAATCTGGAAAGGCCGTTGACGCGAGCGACTGGAAACCGCATCCTACGCCTTGGTATATTAGGACTGTGACTATGTCATCCCCTCCCTCTTCTCCACTGCTCTGCGCTCGATCCCTGCGTTTTTCCCTGCGCCTGACAGCCGTAGCAGTGTTGTCTCTGCCCATGCTGCTGAGCGGCTGCAAGCAGGTTTCCGCCGGCACCACCATCCCGCTTGCGAGTCCCCAGGCCATTGAGTCGGCGAGACAGCAGATGGACCTGATTCCTCCGCCGTCGAAGACGCGCTATATGGCCGTGCGTAGCCTGGATGGCTGGCAGAATCCCTACCTGACCGTGCAGGAAAACATGGCCACCCTGCACGTCACTCTGGGCGACGCCAATCCCACCAACCTGGGTGTCGGCGGACTGCTCCGCCCTGTCTCCGCGCGGCGTCAGGACCTCACCATCCGCGTCAGCGACCTGCCTTCAGCGTTGGACGCGATCCCTGAAAACTCGTGGCCCTACGGCCGCGTTGTAGCCATCGAAGAAGCTCATGACGCCCCCACCACCGCGCGTCCCGCGATCCGCCGCAATATGGAGGCGACCATCAAGACGCTCTCCGACCTGGGTGTGGTCGTCTATGAGTGGACCGAGGGCGGCGGCGGCCTGCGCTGATCCCTTTGCATTACCATTCTTTGTGCCAGACACATCCCGGCCCGCTCCCGTGCATCCTAAAAGTGGATCGATCTGAAATGGACCCCTGTGTCGAGAGCGTGAGGACTGCGTGATGAGCAAGACAGAAGTCGCTGTCGTGAAAGAGAAGTCGCTGGCCAAAGGCCTGATCGCCGGAGTCATCGGCGGGCTCGTAGGCACGCTCGCCAAAACGCTTGCAGAGCGGATGTTCCCACCGCATGGCCACGGCAAAGCGGAGCCAACCGACGCAGCCGCAGAGCGTGTAGCCGGCCACGCTCTCGACCCGGAGACGAGGGAGATCGCGTCCGAAGGCATCCACTGGGGGTTCGGCGCGGCAGTCGGCGCAGCTTACGGCGCGCTTGCCGAGTACTATCCTGCCGCCACTTCGAAGGAAGGCGCCAGCTTCGGCATGGCACTCGAAGCGCTCACTCACGAAGCGGCCCTGCCCGCATTGGGCCTGTCTGCCGAGCCTGAGGATACGACCGCGCGGGAGCGCGCCAGCGAGGTCACCTCGCACGTGGTCTACGGTGTGACAACGGAATTTGTGCGGAACATCGTGCGCAAGATCCTCTAGGGACGTGCAAGATCCTCTAGGAACCTCTGAATAAGTCGCGTCCTGTTGATTAAGGGCACGGCTTCACGGCCTGCGGAAAACCCGTTTCGTTAAGGGCACGGATTTATCCGTGCCATAAGAGCCAAAGAATTAGCAGGGCTTTAGCCCCTGAGGTACGCTCTCTTTTTCTTAGCGACGATTTCTTCAGAGGGTTCCGTGGGAGTCTCCCCTCCGCATAGACTCACCTCATGAAAGTTGCGGCACGAATGATGGAAGCAGCAACCCTCCGCAACTATCGGTCCGGTGACTGGGAGGCCATGTACGCGCTCGACGTCCAGTGCTTCGAGCCACCGTTCCGCTTCAGCCGAAGAGCGATGCGCGGCTTCGCCGAAGCGGCAGGCGCGATCACGGTTCTGGCCGAAGCCGACGGCAAACTCATCGGATTCTGCATAGTGCAAATGGAAGATCAGTTGGGCTACGTAGTGACACTGGATGTCGCAGCGGCAGGTCGCAGACACGGACTGGCCCGGCGACTGATGAATGAAGTAGAAGCCAGGGTGCGCGCTGAACATGGAACGGCGATGGCCTTGCATGTGTTCGAAGGGAATGTCGGGGCGGTGTCCTTTTACGAATCAATCGGGTATGCCCGCCTTGCCGTGGCTAAAGACTTTTACGGCCATGACGTTGACGCGTTGGTGTACGAAAAGACGCTCGTAGCATACCCCAAATAGCCCGCCGATTTTGTTTGTCAATCCACACAGCAGCGTAGGAACTCGCGTTTCCTTATCCCCCTTACTTGTCATTCCCGCAGGGAATCTGCTTTTGCCGGGTTACCTCATCCATCGCATCGAGATGGATGAGATGTAACGACTCCGCCCCCCACGACGCCCATTGTTTGCCGCGTCATCGGAAAGGACGGTCCCGAATTTGTCCGCTATCCGGTTAGCGTCCAACTTAACTTCGAAGGGAGCCCCCTCTCTTTGACACGGCACCGCTTCGTCCGTAGGATCAATTAATTCTGAAAAGGCCAGTTAGCTTCACCGGTACATTCTGGGGAGGCAAGCCATGCTTCAGCAAGAACGCGGGCCCCGGTGGATCTTCGTTGCTGCCATCTTTCTATTTGCGGTATTGTTCGCCGAACTCTTTTTCTCCGTGCGCCAGAATTCGCAGACGTTCGACGAGAGCGCGCACTTGTATGCAGGCTACTCGTACTGGAAGACGCACGACTTCGGCATCAATCCGGAACACCCGCCGCTGGCCAAGATGTGGGCCACGCTTCCGCTGCTGCAGCTGAGGCTCGCGGTCAATCCGCCACCACCGATTTACTTCCGGGGAGCGTCCGCGGTCGGCGGCCGAACGTTTCTGTATGCGCACGATGCGAGCGCTCTGCTGCTACGGGTGCGGTTGATGATGAGTGCCTTCACCTTTGCGCTGGCGCTGCTTGTCTTCCTCGCGGGCAGAGAGATGTTCGGCTGGCAGGCGGCGCTGATCGCGCTTCTGCTGCTCGTCTTCGAGCCGAACGTGCTGGCGAACGGCGCGCTGGTGACCACGGATATGGCGGCGACGGCGATGCTGTTCGGCACGGTATACACCTTTTACCGCTATTTGAAGCAGCCGACGTTGGCGAGGCTGTTGGTGTGCAGCCTGTTTGCTGGGCTGACTCTGTCGGTGAAGCACTCCGCCGTGCTGATGCTCCCCATCCTTCCGCTACTGGCGGTCCTGCATCTGGCATTCGGGCAGGATGCTGGATTTTCGACTCCGCGCACGTTGGTGCGGCGGGGTTCGTCGCTGGTGGGTTCGCTGGCATGCATCGCTGCGGTGTCGGTGACAATGCTGTGGGCGTGCTACGGATTTCGTTATGCGGCGCGGCCGGGCAACGCCCCAATGACACCACCCACCGCGGCGTTCCTTGAGACGCTGGAGAAGCCTGGGGAGGCCCGCTTCATTGGCTTCTTTGAACGCCATCACCTGCTGCCCGAGGCGTACCTGTACGGGATGACGGATATTGCCGTGATCACGGACCAGGGACGTCCTATGTATCTGTTTGGCAGAATCTATCCCGAGGGGCGGTGGTTCTACTTCCCGTCCGCGTTCGTCATCAAGTCGACGCTCGGGTTTCTGCTGCTGTTGGCGGTTGCGCTCGGGTCGCGTTGGCTTTGGTCGCGCGAACTCTGGCGCGAGACGCTGTTTATGCTGACGCCGCCAGCCGTCTACCTGCTGTTTGCGATGCGATCGAAGCTGGATCTGGGCTTGCGGCACATCCTGCCGATCTATCCGTTTCTGATTGTGCTCGCCGCAGCGGGCGCGTGGATGCTGATGCGGCGTTCGCGAGGCTGGGCCGTAGCCTGCGGCGCGCTGCTGGTGCTTCACGCTGCGTCGTCGCTGAGAGCCTATCCGAACTACCTCCCCTATTCGAATGAAGCCTGGGGCGGGCCTTCGAAGACGTACAAGGTGCTGTCGGATTCCAACGTCGGTTGGAGTTCCGGCGTGACGGCATTGCAGCGATATACAACCGAGCACCACATTACGCAATGCTGGTTTGCGTACAACGGGGTGGCAGACCTCTCCTACTTCCATCTTCCGTGCAAGCCACTCCCGACGTTTTTCTCCAGCGCTCTGGGGAGTGAGCAAGGAGTGGTCCCCGGGATGGTGAAGGGGCCGATATTCGTCTCGTCGGAAAATATGACTCTATCGTTTGCGGGACCGCCTGAGTTGGACTCGTATCGGCGGTTCAAGGACCGCACACCCGACGCAGTGATCGCCGGAGAAATCCTCGTCTTCGACGGGACGTACGACGAGCCCCAAATCAGCGCGCAGAGCCACTATGCAATTGCGCGGAGGGCGATTCGCGCCCATCATCCTGAGCAGGCATTGCCTGAGGCGCAGCAGGCGGAAGTGCTTGCGCCGGAACTCCTGGCGACGCACGAGATGCTGACCACGCTCTACGCAGGCGCCAATAAGAAGGCCGATGCGGAGCGTGAGTATCAGGATGCGCTGGAGATCTACCAGACGCGTTATGGCGAGTTCAAAAAAAACGTCTCGCCGCCGGAAGATCCCTTCCCGGCCGAGCACTCTGTTGTCGCGTCCGCAACGCCTCCAGCCAAATGAACTGCATACCCCCGGGTGCCCCATTCATCGCATCGCGATGGGTGGGATGTACAAAGTCCCGCGGGCCGTCCCGCGCCCATTAGTGAATCCAATCGTGGGCATGAGAGCTCGTCGGCGATGAAAAGTCACGTGATGACCGACACATAAAGCGTGCCCGATGATCGAATATTATTGAAGATGAGCCAGATAGCGCAGCGTCGTGTCCACAGCATCGGACCGGACCTGGAGCCAACCTGGACTCAGGGTGGCAACACATGCGAATCTCATCGACACCGGGACAGACTCCGGCGAATTTAGCTCTCTACGCAGCTTGTGCAACGCCCTATTTACCCTCCTTTGGCCATCGAATTGCGGCGCATACACTCGGTATCCGGACTCAACCCCAATGCTCACAATAATTTCCGGTTTTGATGCCAGGGGGGTGGGGGTCACACCCGTCCCCTTGCTATCCTGATTCGGAACGGAAACCGACCATGAAGCTCGACCACACCGCCAAAGGCGTCTTCGCCATCGCCGTCACCCCGTTTCTCCCCGACGGCTCAGTGGACACCGCCTCCATCGACCGCAGCACCGACTTCTACCTCTCCTGCGGCGTCTCCGGCCTCACCATTCTCGGCATGATGGGGGAAGCGCCCAAACTCGATGCCGCCGAATCCCTCGCCATCGCCCGCCAGGTCGTCCGCCGAGCCAACGTGCCCGTCGTCGTCGGTGTGTCCGCACCCGGATTCGCCGCCATGCGCTCGCTCGCCCGTTCGGTCATGGACGAAGGCGCCGCCGGAGTCATGATCGCTCCGCCCCCGTCGCTCCGTACCGACGACCAGATCGTCAGCTACTTCTCCCAGGCCGTCGCCGCAATCGGCCCCGACCTCCCCTGGGTCCTGCAGGACTACCCGCTCGTCCTCTCCGTTCAGATGACGCCCAAAGTCATCCGCCAGATCGTAACCAACCACCCATCCTGCGTCATGCTCAAGCACGAGGACTGGCCCGGCCTGGAAAAGATCTCCGCCCTGCGCCTCTTCCAGCACTCCGGCTCGCTCCGCCCCATCTCCATCCTGTGCGGCAACGGCGGCCTCTTCCTCGACTTCGAGATGGAGCGCGGTGCCGACGGCGCCATGACCGGATACGCCTTCCCCGACATGCTCGTCGACGTCGTCAACTTCTACGCCCAGGGCAATCGCGACATCGCCCACGACCTCTTCGACGCCCACCTCCCGCTAATGCGCTACGAGCAGCAGCAGGGCATCGGCCTAGCCGTCCGCAAATATGTCCTACAGAAACGCGGCGCCATTGCCCACGACACCCAACGAGCCCCCGCCGGCTCCCTCAGCCCCGCCGCCCGCGCCGAAATCGACTACCTGCTCAACCGCCTCGCTCTGCGCGACCCTCGCGCCGCCCTCGTTACTTCAGGCTGAGCAGCCGCGCCGGGTTCACCTTCGACATCTGGTCAATGTCGCCCAGCGAGAACCCCTGCTTCTTCAGCCCATCGAAGAACAGAAGCAAACCATCCGGATGCAGCGGGTTCCCCACCTGCCCCATGTCGGAAGAAAGGATGCAGTGATCGACGCCGACAGCGCGAATCGCCTTCGCATAATCCGCGAAATCGAACTGCTTCGATTTGCCGATCACGCCGTTGTACACGAACTCGATATAAGCACCAAGCTTCGCCGCATCCTGCATCTGCTCCACATTCATCGAGGTCGGCGCCAACATCGCGTGCGTGACAACCGTTTCTTTCACGCCCTGTTTCTTCGCCTCGCGCAGCAACAGCAAATCGTCCTCGGGAGAATTATGTCCGGTCGCCATCACCAGGTCGTAACGCACGATCATCGCGATCACAGCCTTCGTCTCCGGCAACAACTCGCCATCGCGCGAAACCGCCACAAACGGCCGATGCTCGCCCGCCTTCTCCACCTGCGCGCGCGTGTCGTATGTTGCCATCCAAACCAGTTTGCCCAGATGACCCGTCGTCAGCGCCATCTTCTCCACCGCCGCTGGATTCATTCCACCAACGCTCAGGTTCAGGTCGATCCCGCCAAACAGTTCGATTCCCGGCACAATCTTATGCACGAAATAAGCATCAGCCGCGGTCGGCTCGAAATGGTTCTTCAGAACGATCGCACGCATGCCTCGGCTCTCAGCCAGCTTCGCCAGGTCGATCGCATCGATGCTTCGCGGCACCGAATCAGGCGCTGTATGAACGTGAATATCGATTACGCCATCCAGTTGCTTCGTCTGCGCCCGCGCGCTCCACGTGATCAGTCCAGCGCAAACCAAAGCCGCAACTCGCGCCCGCATCAGACCGTGACCTCCCAGCCCTTCTCGTA
>JALYIG010000276.1 GCA_030775885.1 Acidobacteriota bacterium
GCGTGACACAATCCCAGGGGCAGATTTGGCAATGGTCAGTCCCGGTGCCCACTACTCATTGCTAGAGCGTAATTCTGAAGTGAATGACACCATCGGGGAATTCGCGATGAAGGTACTCGCGCCAAAATAACAAAGGGGACACCCTTCAAACGTAGCAACTTGGGTGGTATATAAGGCCTCTTATCAGCAGCAATGAATCGCGTTGCCAGTCATCCTGGCTGGCATCCATGAATACGATCAAAGGAGAACCCAATGGCATTGCGTGGGCAGACGTGGGCGTGGCTGATGCTCACGGGAGAGCAGTATGCCAGGTTGAGGGTCTGAGACTCGATCAGTTAAATCCTCGCCTGAAGTGCGTACTAGGGCTTAGAATGGTCTCTCCTCCAGGCTAGTCGATTGCTCCACATGGAACCTCAGGCTATGCCGCGTCTAGAGAAGAAAAGGTAGGCGAAATGAAACTCACGAAAGCGCAAATTACGAACTTCCGAAGTATCGAGGATTCAGGAGAGTTTGATGTGCATGAACATGCTGTGTCTCGTCGGAAAGAACGAGGCCGGTATCTATCGCATTCTGCGGCTTCAGCGGGGCGGCTTGGCAAACCTGCGGAAGCAGTCTTGGTGACTGCCTGTTGCGAATAACCCTCAGACGGCTCCGAGGGGGGCTGGATGACCGGGAGAGGAGGGCGAGGTTCTACAGGCTGGTTGGCCGCCTTCTTGTTCCGGTACCCTGTGCCTGGAACTGGAATATAGAGCTTTCTGCAAACTTTGCCAATCGCGACGTCGGATACCCCGTACTCTTTTGAGACGGCCTTCATGGTCTCGGTCTTCCACGATTTTTTGTATAAGTCCTCGCGATTGTGGCGGGCCATGAGAACTGGGGAGACCTTCGGAAGTTCCTCAAAGACAGGGATTGTTCTCGGCTTAGGTGCCCGGCTGGATCCGGTTCGACGCGGCGATCTGATTTGAACGAGCGGGAGGGAAGGGCGAGGTCGTACAGGCTGATTTGCAGCCATTTTGTTCCAGTAGCCGACTCCGGGAACTGGAACGTAGAGGTCTTTGCAAGTCCTGCTGAGCGTAGAATCGGACACCCCGTACTCCTTCGCGACTTTGTGCATAGCGAGGGTCAACACCTTTTCGTACAATTCCTCGCGATTGTAGCGTGCCATGAGAAGACAGGAGACCTGAGGCGGTTCCTCAAAGGCAGGGATCTCTGCGCTATTCATACCCTGCTGCGACGGCGGGACAGGCTCGGGCCGATGAGCGGCAGCAACCTTGTCCTCCTGGTCGGCACCTGTCGTCTTATTACCTGGTCCGTCTTTCGGTTGAGCAAGCTCGGAGTGCTTGGCTCCTCCCTCGACACATCGTGAGCCATTGAAACTTGACGTGTGGCCGGATGTTTCGGCTTTCCGAACTGTCGTGCGCGATTCAGTTACAGGGTCGGCTTCGGTGAGATCCGGGTCGGGCTTTGAGCCATTTGCCTCGCTCTCTGGGTCGCCGGATTCCAGTCCATTTGGGTCGGGTTGAGGACGGTCTTTGACGCGACTTGCATACAGCCGATTTTCATTTCCGGCCTGCGAGCCGCGACGCGTTCCGGGAAGGCGTGCTTGCTCCGTGGCATAGCTCGCAACCTGCGATTTCTCTTCTCCGTTAGCTAAGTCATTGATAATAGATTGGCACTTGGCGTAAAGAGGCTTTGCCTCACGCAAAATCTCTGCAAGAGAGTTCAAACTGTTAACCGTCAGGTGCACTTAAATCAGTAACTTAAAGGCTACAGGATGTTCGATTTGGGGCCATTTGGGGCCAATTAGGGCCATTGATTGTGTTTCCAAATGGCCCCAAGTTGGCCCCGACTGGTGGCAGTTGGTCTCAACAGTGGCTGTGGTCACCACGCAGCTTCCCTACTGCTCATCGGTCAGGTGTGTACATACTCGCTGCCCATGCTCCATGCTCTGACACTCCGGTCGAACCCCTCTAGCGTTGGATCCTCAGGCCTACACCGAGTCACGAACGCTCGGAGGCTGTCGAGGGTGGCGAACTGGTAGTTGCGCGTCCTAGAGCCTATGAGGGTCTGACAGTCAGCCTCTATGAAGTGACCAGACCAACTGTCTCGGTAGTGTTGGAAGTTGAGCAGGACGCGAGGCATGGGGTTCGAGCATAGGCTAATACAGAGCGAAAGTTATCCACACAGGCTCACACTCACGGCTCTGGTGTATGGTGACAGGGCTTTCCTTCAGAACTTGAACACCCACCGTGCTGCGAGCCAACCGACATGCAGTATGTATAAGCCACCGGCAATACCCGCTGCGTAGATGCACCACTCCTTGTTGGTGTTTCTGTCAATCGTGAACCATTAGATTTGATCCGTAAATCCGATCCTTGCATCCTACCCAACACAGAACGAGGAGAGTGCCATATGGACACATCTCAGCAAACCGCATCCAAGAGATTCACCCCTGCCGAATCTGATCCCAGAAAAATCGATCCCACCGCCCCCGCAGGCAGCAAGAACGCACTCGGCGCCATGAGCGTCCGCGATAAACGCCCCGCAACCTGCGACGATGTGGTCGAAGCCCCTCATTCCATGAGGGGACAAGTCAACTTGCAATTCCAGCAGCCATAAGGGGTATGAGGTCGCCAAACATAGTTCAATGCCCTTGAATGGGTCCGTTATGAGGGTATGCGAATGAATAGAGACAAGTTGATCGGATTGGCCGTCTTCACGGTCTTCGCGGTTTACATGCTTGTTGTGATTCATCAGCAGTAGTCCGCCGTGCATTTAGTGACCGTACAAGCGAATCACGCAGCCCTAATCTTGCAAGCTTTTCCATGAGGCATCGCCGCCTCGCATTCCTTTCCTGCATCAAAAAGTCGCATGAGCGACGCCGGTGCCACCCCGATCTACGCGGGACTGTAGCTAAAGGAGGTTGTGTCGGCTAGAACACGCAAACCGCTCCCCATCGGGTGAAGGCATCGTGAACGTCGAATCCGGTCCTGGGGATATAATTACATAGCCGATTACTAACTTTTCTGTCGAACATCCGGGGCGATTACCTCGCAACAATACTCATGCACATTCTCTACCTCGCCAAACACAGTCCCGACGATCAGGCCAAAGTTATGGAATATCTGACTTTTGCGGAGGGCCGCCTCGTTGTTCTTTATGAGGTCGTTCGCGACATGGCTCACCTCAACGAGGAAACCCAAGACGGAGAGAGACACAGCTAGAATTCTGGACCGTGGTCTACTCACAAACCTTGTCAATTGTGACCGGGATAATATTCACTACAATTTGTGGAGTTCCGTCGGCTTCTGCCACCTCGCGGAGCAAGATTCCAGCAAGGTGTGCGAGATCGACCAGCGCCTCGAACTTCTGCTCCGGCGTGGCCTGCTTGGACTCAAGAATGGCGCGGAGCCATTCCTGCTGCTGTTCGACCAGGTCGACGGCCACTTTGACGGCGCGTGCGGCGGAGACTGAGATGATTCGTGGTGATGGCTTGGGCACGAGGCTAAGGTTCTCGAAAGTAGACGTTGAACACGGCGGACTGGCCAAGTCTGAGTTTTCTCCTCGCCGTACCCGCCTGCTTCGCGGAGAATTCGTATCGCTGTTCCAACTCCGCCACGACATCGGACACCGTCGAATTTCCTTGTGGCGAGTGATTTCGCCATCGATCATCTCAATCACACGAACCAAGTCGGGCGATAAGCATTCAAATGTGATGACTGCATTCGGAGTATTCATGTCGCGCTGGAGCCTGTTCGATCCCATTCCACCTTGCATATTGTGAAACTACCGCCCAAGAGTCTATGCGTCTGTGCGCTCGATCACCTCTAACAAGGGCAATTGTATAGTTGGCAATAACTACCTTGGCTAACCAATCCGGTTAGGGCTTACGCTTGAACAGAGAGTCACTGCTGAGGGCCGCTTTTACGGCCTCTAATCTCCATGAGTCGCAGACGTGGGATTCTTCTATCTTCCGCAGAACGTCTGGATCGTCGGCATCTTCCCTCGTGCCGACTGTGGCAAAGCAGGTCTTACAGATGGAGTCGATTGTGCCGTTTGGGTTGGTGCGGCGGGCGAAGGGGTGGGATGTATTAAACAGCGATTCTCTTGCATTGAGCGTGTCGGCAAGCGTGTCATGTGCTGCACTGAGCGCAGTGGCACTGCTCTCTCCGCATGATGGGCGCATCTACGATCCGTGCTGCATTGAGGCGCATGGCGGCAAAACGGATGATGTGTCCCTCTACGGGCAGGAGTCAAACCCGACGACGTGGCGGCTGGTGGCGATGAATCTTGCGATTTGCGGCTAAGCGCCATCGAACCCAGCAGATAAATCGGGGGCTTGTCGGAAGAAGTAGCCATAGACCAAAGATGTTACCCGCGTCCGGGACAAAGCATCTCCAAACGCACAAGCGCCCGCACGGACAGCATGCGGGCGTCTCGGGCAACCCGAGCTAGTACTTGGTGGTCGTGCGGTCGCGGACATCGTCCACGCCCTCCCGAACATCTTCAGCGCTGCGATGCGCCACGTCACGAACATCCTCCGCGCCCCGGTGCAGGGCACTGCCGACATGCTCGGCTCCACGATGAGCATCATTGCGAAGTTCCCCATGCACACCCTCGTCCGTGTGTGTGCTGACAGCCTTTTCGCCCGAGGATGCAATGTCCTGCGCACCCGCCGCCTTCAGCACATCCTTCGCTCGCGAGACCTCCTCTGAGCTATCGCAATGCACCGAAACCAAAATGCCGCCGTCGTTCAGATGGCCCTCATACCGCTTGGCCTCGTACTCCGGAATGCCCATGCCCACCAGCGCTCCGACAAGACCGCCTACCGCGCCTCCTACGCCCAGACCCGCAAGCGCGCCCATGATCGGACCCGCCGCAATCAACGGACCCACGCCGGGAATCGCTAGCGCACCCAGGCCTGCCAGCAGACCGAGCGTCCCGCCCGTCAGACCGCCCACGCCAACTCCCGTCGCCGTACCCTCGGGGGCCTTCGTGTTCTTCTCGGTTGCAAACTCTTTCGAGCTCGCCTTATCGGCCATCAGCACAGAAACGTCATCGCCCGAAAAGCCCGCTGCCTTCAAGTGGTCGACGCCCGTCTCCGCTGCTGCGCGTGTGGGGAAAATACCGAATGCCGCTGTGTTTTTGCCTGCCATAACTCTCTCCTCATCCTGCTGGCTGCCGGTTCGCGCTACGTTATAGTGCGAGGCACACCAACTGCCCGCACCGTTAAATTACTTGACGGTCAAATTGTTCGTAACCTTCTCCTGGCCTGCGATTTCCGTCGCTTTGGCCCCGATCTTCTGCTTCTCATCCTCCGAGTGGACTGGCCCGCTCAAGGTCACAGTGCCGCCCTTCGTCACGATTTTCACATTGTGGCCATAGGTCGAAATCGTCTTGTCGTGAACGACCGCCTGGCGGATCTTGCGAGTCGTCTCACGATCCGAAGCCCCACCATGCTGCTGCTGGGCTGTCGTCTGTGGATGTTTGTTCTGCGCTGAATTGTCAGCGCCTGCGCTCTGCTGCGCAAACATCGTTACCGGTAAAGCCAGGGCACCAGCAATCGCTGCGACCCGGGCGATGCTCATAATTTTCGACATAGAGGGGTCCTCTGAGTGTGAGTGGATTCGCCGACGGCCTCATCTCCAACCAGTCGGAGAAGTACCACCACCGTAGCGGCGTTCGAGAAAGAGCAGCAGCAGACGCCGCCGATCCCCTCGAGCAACCCATCAGATGCGAACCCGCTCAGGACAGTTGCGTTTCTGCCACGTAAATATCCCCATCCCGTTTTCAACAAACCTAAAGAGTTGCCTGGCTTCGCAAGCACTGGTGCGACCCGCCGAATCAGCGGATCAAGATGCTTGCAACGCTCTGTCGCGCCAAGTTCATGGGTTTGATCGTGGAGTCGAGTTGGCGCAGGCAGTCCAGTAGGGTACCGCCAGCGTCGTCGAGCGCGGAGGTCTCGAGACGGGATGCACGACGCACCTGGCACTTTTCGGCCAATTCAACTGCGGAGAGCAACCTGGATTTGCAAGCACTGATCGCTTCGGCAAAATCCTTCGCTGGGCCGGGAATTCTTGTGCCTTCCCGGAACAGCGGGTTGTTGCGATGGTGTCTGGACAATGGCCTTCGCGTGGTTCAGCCCATGACCTTAATGAGCACCGGACTTTATAACGAGCCGTCGGGAGCGTTGCTGCCCTCCGTTACCTTCAGACTGAAATTCGATCATGATCCAAAATACAGTCGGCCCTGCCAATATGATCTTTTCGAACAGTTATCCGGCAGACCAGAGACGTTCAATGGACTGGCCCGGCTCTTGCAATCGGTTCGTCGGGTTCCGACGGCAAGGT